>CAZPDS010000041.1:0-24122 GCA_964585485.1 uncultured Bacteroidales bacterium | reverse complement strand
GAGGTTTTACTTCCGTCGATTTTATATACTACTAACTCCATCTTTCAATAATTATATATGAACCATTGGGTCCCGGAACGGAGCCTTTAACTACAATAATATTCTTTTCGGGGATTAACTTCACCACCTGCAGGTTAATGTTTTTCACGCGGTTTCCGCCCATACGGCCGGCCATACGCATGCCCTTAAAGACGCGGGAAGGGTAAGAGGATGCACCGATGGAACCGGGCGCGCGTAAACGGTTATGCTGGCCGTGTGTGCTCTCGCCCACCCCACCAAAATGATGACGTTTTACCACACCCTGAAATCCCTTACCTTTGGAAACACCGACCACGTCGATGAATTCGCCTTCCTGAAAAACTTCAACGGTTAATACATCACCAAAGTTTTTCTGGTGTCCTTCCTCAAAACGCGTGAATTCCACCATTACTTTCTTAGGGGTTGTTCCTGCTTTGGCAAAATGACCCAGCATAGGTTTGTTGGTCCGGCTTTCTTTCTTTTCATCGAAAGCAAGCTGGATGGCATCGTACCCGTCCTTTTCCTTGGTTAAAATCTGGGTCACAATGCAGGGGCCAGCTTCGATCACCGTGCAGGGAATATTTTTCCCGTTGGCGTCAAAAACGCTGGTCATTCCGATTTTCTTTCCAATTAATCCTGACATTGTTTATCTATATTAAAAAACTGGTTCTTAAATGAGGTTGTACGTTAAGGCCGACACACTATACCTTGATTTCCACTTCTACGCCATTGGGAAGTTCCAGCTTCATCAGGGCGTCGATCGTTTTGGATGTAGTGCTGTAAATGTCGAGCAACCGTTTATAGGTGCAGAGCTGAAACTGTTCTCTGGCTTTTTTGTTGACAAACGTACTCCGAAGCACAGTGTAAATCTTACGGTTGGTTGGCAAGGGAATAGGTCCATTGACAATAGCTCCGGTTGATTTCACGGTCTTCACGATTTTTTCAGCTGATTTGTCAACCAGGTTGTAATCGTACGATTTCAATTTTATTCTGATCCTCTGGCTCACGTTGTAATGTATTAAAAATTAAACCTTATTTCAATTATTGACAATATAACCTCTGATTTTATAAACCACTTCGTTGGTAAGTTCCTCCGGAAGCTCCGCGAAATGCGAGAACTCCATCGTGGAGGTGGCCCGTCCCGACGTGATGGTGCGTAGCACGGTAATGTAGCCAAACATCTGCGAAAGCGGGGCAAAGGACTTCACGACCTGGATCCCTACTTTGGCTTCGATGCCTTCCAGCTGAGCCCTGCGTTTATTCAGGTCGCCGGTAACATCACCAATATAATCATCCGGAGTGATCACTTCAACATGCATGATCGGCTCCAACAGTACTTTCTTCGCTTTTTTGCAGGCTTCACGGAAGGCCTGGCGGGCGGCGATTTCGAAGGCCAGGGGATCGGAATCCACGCTGTGATAGGCACCATCGATCAGGCGAACTTTCAGGTTTTCGACCTGGAAGCCGGCCAGCACGCCATTCTGCATAGCAGACTGGAACCCGTCGCGAATGGCTGGAATATATTCCTTGGGGATGGCCCCGCCACGAATTTCGTTAATGAACTGCAGTCCTTTCACGTCCTTATCGGCCGGTGAAATTTCCACTTCGATTTCGGCGTATTTGCCACGGCCACCCGTTTGTTTCTGGTAGACCTGACGGTGACGCACCACGCTGGCGATAGCCTCTTTGTAGGCCACCTGGGGCTGACCGTGATTGCATTCCACGCTAAACTCGCGTTTCAGGCGGTCGAGGATAATTTCCAGGTGAAGTTCACCCATGCCACTGATGATGGTCTGTCCGGTTTCTTCGTGAACCCGTACCGTAAACGTAGGATCCTCTTCGGCCAGTTTCTGCAGTGCCTGGTTAAGTTTATCAATATCCGCGGTAGTCCGGGGTTCTACGGCCATGTTGATTACCGGATCCGGGAATACCATGGATTCGAGTACAATGGGGTGATTCTCGGCGCAAAGTGTGTCGCCCGTGCGGATTTCCTTAAAACCAACGGCCACACCGATATCACCGGCTTCGATGGTTTCCAGGGGATTTTGTTTATTCGAGTGCATCTGCACCAGACGGGCGATGCGTTCTTTTTTGCCGGTAGACGCGTTCAGCAGGTGCGTACCTGATTTGAAGGAACCCGAATAGACCCTAAAGAAAGCAATACGGCCCACGAAGGGATCGGTTGCAATTTTAAACGCCAGGGCACAGAAGGGATCGTTCACATCCGGATGCCGGATTTCGTCCTTGTTTGTATACGGATTGATTCCCTGAACCGCGGGAACATCCAGCGGGTTGGGAAGATAATAGCAAATGTTGTCGAGCAGGTTTTGCACCCCTTTGTTGCGGAAAGAAGCGCCGCACATAACGGGGGTTGCCTTCATGCTCAGGGTGGCCTTGCGCAGCGCCATCCGAATTTCGTCTTCGGTAATGCTGTCGGGACGGTTCACGAATTTCTCGAAAATCGTTTCATCCACATCGGCCAGGCCTTCCAGCATTTTGTTGTGATATTCTTTCACGACATCCTGCATATCGGCCGGAATTGGTACTTCGAACCAGGTTTCGCCCAGCGACTCCTCGTCCCAATTAAACGCCTTCAGTGTAATCAGATCCACCAGTCCGGTGAAATCATCTTCCGCACCAATAGGCAATTGGATGGCGATGGGGTGTGCACCGAGTTTGTCGCTGATTTGTGAAAGCGCATTAAAGAAATCGGCGCCGGAGCGATCCATCTTGTTCACGTAAGCAATACGAGGCACGTGATACTTGTCGGCCTGGCGCCAAACAGTTTCCGATTGCGGTTCCACGCCACCCACGGCACAAAAAATAGCAACCGCTCCGTCAAGAACTCTGAGGGAGCGTTCCACTTCTACCGTAAAATCTACGTGACCCGGGGTGTCGATAATGTTTATTTTGTGCTGCAGGCCGTTCAGTTTCCAGAAAACTGTGGTTGCTGCGGAGGTAATTGTTATCCCCCGCTCCTGCTCCTGTTGCATCCAGTCCATGGTAGCATTCCCATGATCGACCTCACCCATTTTATGACTGATACCGGTATAGTACAATATGCGCTCCGTCGTTGTGGTTTTACCCGCATCTATGTGAGCCATAATGCCAATATTTCTCGTATATACAAGCTTCTCTGACATTAACCTATTGTCTTTACCGGCTATAGTTTGAATAAGGCACCCTTCAACTAAAATTTGAAGTGGGCGAACGCCTTATTTGCATCAGCCATTCTATGCGTATCTTCTTTCTTTTTAAATGCAGCGCCTTCTTCTTTGTAAGCAGCCAGGATTTCGCCGGCCAGTTTCTGGGCCATTGATTTCTCGTGGCGGGCACGCGAATATTTTATCAGGGATTTCATCCCTATAGACATTTTCCTACTGGGTCTGATTTCAGATGGGATCTGGAACGTGGCACCACCGATCCTGCGGCTGCGAACCTCAACGGAAGGGGTAACATTGGCCAATGCTTTTTTCCAGACTTCGAGACCATCCTCACCCGATTTTTCAGACACGGTATCAATCGCATCATAAAAAATCGTGTAGGCAATACTCTTCTTTCCCATCAACATGATGTTGTTGACAAACTTGGTCACCAACTGATCATTGAAGCGTGGGTCCGGAGAGATCATCCGTTTCCGGGGTTTCGATTTTCTCATTGTTTAACTACAGTTATAACGGTTGTTTCTATTATGAGGTCAATTATTTCGCTTTTTGTTTCGGACGCTTGGTTCCGTATTTTGAACGGCGCTGGTTCCGACCTTCAACGCCGGAGGTATCCAATGCACCGCGGATGATATGATAACGTACACCGGGTAAGTCTTTCACCCTGCCGCCACGAATCATCACGATGGAGTGTTCCTGCAGGTTATGGCCTTCACCGGGAATGTAAGAGTTCACCTCTTTACCATTGGTTAAACGCACCCTGGCCACCTTGCGCATAGCGGAGTTCGGTTTCTTAGGAGTGGTGGTATACACCCTCACACACACGCCCCTGCGCTGGGGACATGAATCAAGGGCCGGAGATTTGCTCTTATCCTGAATTTTCCGGCGTCCTTTGCGAACCAATTGCTGTATCGTAGGCATAGCTATTGTTTTTAAACTATATAATAATCCCTAAAAAATTGGGACTGCAAAGGTAAAAACAATTTTTATAATTCCAAGTGCCTCAGTAAAAAAATTTTAATATTTTTTCCAAAAAAACCGACTTCAGGCGTATTTTGTTGTTATTTAAGCGCTTATTCGGAAAAATCACGGGGGCCACAAAGATCCCATTTTCACCCTGACGGAGGGCCTGAAACTTTTTTTCAACGTCTGGCTGTTGAAACATTTTTGGTGAGCAAGCTGAACAAAGTGGTTTCGCAGGCCGTTCCGTCGTACATAATTATTGTACCTTTGCCGAAACAAAATTTTGTGGGCAAGGATCTCTTAACAGCGCTTAACAAGGTTCAGCAGGAAGCCGTATCCCTGGCCGACGGCCCTATCATGGTGATTGCCGGCGCCGGCAGCGGAAAAACCCGTGTACTGACCTATAAAGTAGCTCATTTATTAAATATAGGTGTAGACCCCTTTAATATTCTGGCGCTGACGTTTACCAACAAGGCGGCGCGTGAAATGAAAGACCGTATTCTGACGCTGGTGGGCGGAACCGATGCACGTAACGTATGGATGGGGACTTTCCACAGCATCTTCGCCCGCATTCTTCGGGTGGAAGGTCATTTGCTGGGCTACCCTTCAAATTTCACCATTTACGACACCGACGATTCGAAAAGCCTGCTCAAAAGCATTATTAAGGAAGAACAACTCGACCCCAAACAATATGCGCCGGGCTATATCCACAACCGGATTTCGGCCGCCAAGTCCAACCTGATCTCCGATAAAGAATACAACGAAAACGAAGAAGCACTGGAAGCCGACCGCGCCGGTGGCCGCCCAATGATCGGGAAAATTTTCTCAACCTACAATAACCGCCTGAAAGCATCTTCGGCCATGGATTTCGACGATTTGCTTTTCAATATGAATGTGTTATTGCGCGATTTCCCCGACGTACTCCAAAAATACCAGCACAAGTTCCGTTATATTCTGGTTGACGAATACCAGGACACCAACTACGCCCAGTACCTGATCGTGCGAAATCTGGCGGCCAAGTTCGAAAACATCTGCGTGGTGGGCGACGACGCCCAGAGCATTTATGCCTTCCGGGGCGCCAATATTCAGAACATTCTGAACTTTCAACGGGATTACCCCGACGCGCGGGTCTTTAAACTGGAACAGAATTACCGGAGCACCAGCATCATTGTAAAAGCGGCCAACTCGGTAATCAAACAGAACAAGCATCAAATCTTTAAGGAAATCTGGACCGAAAACGAAGAAGGCGATAAAATCAAACTGCTGCGCGCTTCCACCGACAACGAAGAAGGAACGCTGATTGCGCAGAGCATCTTCGAAACCAAGATGACCTTTCAGCTGCCCAACAGCGATTTCGCCATTCTTTACCGCACCAACGCCCAGAGCCGCTCGCTGGAAGAAGCCCTTCGAAAACTTAACATCCCCTATCGTATCTACGGCGGGATGTCGTTTTACAAACGCAAAGAAGTGAAAGACCTGCTGGCCTATTTCCGGCTGGCGGTTAATCCACATGATCAGGAGGCCCTGCTGCGGATCATCAACTATCCTACCCGGGGCATCGGCGCCACCAGCATCGACAAGATCATTGTAGCCGCCGGAACCGCCGGCGTTCCCGCCTGGGAGATCATCAACCGCCTGGATCAGGACAATCTGGGATTTAACCAGGGAGCAGTCCGGAAAATTCAGGAATTTGTAATGATGATCCGTAGCTTCGTGGTTCAGCTTAACACACTCAACGCCTTCGATCTGGCGAAGCAGATATCCCGCGACAGCGGAATACTCAAAGACCTGTATGAAGATAAGAGCCCCGAAGGGATCAGCCGTTTCGAAAACGTTGAGGAATTGCTCAATGCTATCAAGGACTTCTGCGAGCAGAAAGAAGAAACCACGACGGAAGAAAACAGGACACCCGCGGCCAGCCTGAGAACGCTCCCTATGTTTATGGAAGACGTGGCCCTGCTGACCGACGCTGATAATGATGACAAGGAAGATACCGACCGCGTTTCACTGATGACGGTTCATAGCGCCAAAGGCCTGGAATTCCCCTATGTGTTTGTTACCGGAATGGAAGAAAATCTATTCCCGGGTTCTCAATCCCTGAACGACCGCTCAGAACTGGAAGAAGAACGCCGGCTTTTCTATGTTGCCATCACCCGCGCCATGAAGCGCCTCACCCTGTCGTACGCTGAAAACCGCTACCGTTGGGGCGACCTCATCTTCTGTGAGCCAAGTCGCTTCCTGGATGAGATCGATCCGGTGTTTATCGAAACGACCGGCAAACATAGCAAAAGTGCGCCCGCTTATATCGGATTTCAGAATGATTTCATCATCAAAAGTTCGTCGCCAAAAAAAACCACGCAGCCAACACAGGAGCAAAAGCCTATTGTTCCCCGCAACCTGAAAAAAATCTCCCAGGTCACAACCCGCGAAAACAGCCCTTCCTTCGATGCCGCCTCCGCCGATGAAATTCAATCAGGCATGCAGGTGGAACATCAGAAATTCGGAAAAGGAAAAGTCCTCAACATGGAGGGCAGCGGCCCCAATAAAAAGGTGACCGTTTTCTTCCAGTCCGTCGGCCAAAAGCAATTGTTGCTGCAGTTTGCCAAATTAAAAATTGTCTCCCCCTCCTAAGAATTCCGAGACACAGGGCGTATAAAAATCACCGCCGGCTATTTCTTCCGGGCCTCGCATAAATCAAACATTTTCTTGGTGTATAATAAAAATCTTATCTTTGTCAGGAATTCTGTTGGGGTTGGTTGCGTCAAGATCAGATGTCTTAACCCGGCAGAATTTTTTTATTCGCCCTACCTGATGCATGAGCTCAAACCGGTATGACGGCAAGGGCCAGATGGCCCCTGTACTTCCGGAATGTTGATTCATCGGTTGAAGGCGTATCACACAAAAACGAAAAAATGAAAAGACCTTTGTATTCAGTAATAACGGGCAGCGGGCGTTATGTACCCCAAACCGTGATCAAAAATGAAGATTTTCTCGGACATTCATTTTATGATGCTGAAGGAAATAAAATTGAAACCGGCAATGAGGAAATTATCGAAAAATTCAGAAAGATCACTGAAATCGATGAACGCCGTTACATTCAATCCAATCAGGTTACGTCCGACATCGGCTATTTCGCCGCTCTGAATGCGTTGGAATCCTCAGGTACCGATAAAGAAAGCCTGGATTACATCATCGTGGCGCATAATTTCGGGGATGTCTCGTTTGACAATCCGCGAACCGACACAGTGCCCTCGCTGGCCTCCCGAATCAAATTCAAACTCGGCATTGCCAATCCCAACACCATCGTTTACGATATCTCCTTCGGCTGCCCAGGTTGGTTACAGGCCATGATTCAGGCCGATTACTACCTGCGTTCCGGAGATGCCCGCAAAATTCTGGTGATTGGTGCTGAAACCCTTTCCCGCGTAAGCGATCCACACGACCGCGACAGCATGATTTATTCCGACGGTGCCGGGGCCACGATTCTGGAAGCCGCGAGCAGTGAAGAACCCATCGGCATCCTCACCCACGCCACCCGTTCCGACACCCTGGACCACGCGCATTTGCTTCATATGGGCCTTTCCAATAACCCGGATTTTCCCGAAAAAACCCTGTTCTTAAAAATGGAAGGCCGTAAACTATACGAATACGCACTATCCACCGTTCCGCAACTGATTAAAGACTGTATTGAAAAGGCCCAGCTTACCTTGCAGGACATCAATAAAGTATTGTTGCATCAGGCCAATACCAAAATGGACGACGCCATGCTGAGCCGGTTGTTCCGCCTGTTTGGGTTAAAAACCTCCCCGGCCGACATCATGCCCATGACCATCGCGCAGTTTGGCAACAACTCGGTAGCTACGCTCCCCATCCTGCTCGACATGATCCGCAAGGGCGATTTCAGCCAGCATCAGTTTACATCCGGTGACTATATCGTATTCGCATCGGTGGGTGCCGGGATGAACGCCAACGCCATGGTGTACCGCATGCAATAAACACGGGCCATACGAAGCATCATACGTTTCGGAATTCCTGAAAGGAGCTATTTCCGCTGCAGTTCCCGGTATGCCAGCCAGGCCATCAGGCCCGCGCCTGTTTCCAGCGCATCTTCGTCAATGTCGAAGGTAGCGGTATGCAGGTTGGCCGTGCATCCCTTTTCGTCGTTGCGCACGCCCAAACGGTAAAAGCAGGAAGGACGCTGTTGTGAATAGTAGGCGAAATCTTCTGCCGTCATGCGAAGATCGAGGATTTCCACATTTTCTTTCCCGAGGTATTCCTGGGCATCGGCAAAAGCGTTATTGGTCGTTGCTTCGTCATTCACCAGGTAGGGGTATCCCGGATCGATAAACACCTCACAGCTCCCGCCCATGCTTTCGGCCAGCGTAGAGGCCAGGTGCCTGATCTTCTCATGCGCCTCCTTCCGCCAGGTTTCACTGTAGGTACGAAAGGTCCCTTCCATAATCACCTCATCAGGGATCACATTTGTGCGGCCATTGGCCAGTACCCTGCCAAACGACAATACCGACGGGATGCTGGGAACGGCGTTACGGCTGACAATTTGTTGCAAGGCCACGAGGATGTGGGCCGCGATCAGCACGGGATCAACATTAAGTTCCGGGGTGGCCGCGTGACCGCCGCGACCTTTCACCGTAAGGTAAATTTCATCGGTCGACGCCATGTACATACCCGCCCTCATCCCTACTTTACCCGCCTGCAGGGTAGGCAGCACATGCTGCCCAAACATACAATCGACCCGGGGATTTTCCAGCACACCTTCGCGAATCATCACCGAAGCGCCGCCGGGATACTTTTCCTCGGAGGGCTGGAAAATGAGTTTCACAGTGCCTTCCCACTCCTCACGCAATTCATTCAATATGGAAGCGGCACCCAGCAAAGAAGCCATATGTGCATCGTGACCACAGGCGTGCATCACCCCTTCCTGACGCGAAGCAAAATCGTGCTTACTTTGTTCCCTCATCGGAAGCGCATCCATGTCGGCCCTGAGAGCTACCACCCGGACGAGCGGGTTACGCCCCTCGATGATGCCAAGCAGGCCGGTCTTTGCAATGCCCATGGTGTGCGGAATGCCCATCTCACGGAGCCGTTCACTGATGAACTTTGCAGTTTCCACCTCATTAAACGCCAGTTCCGGATGCGCGTGAAAATGACGGCGCCAGGCTGTTATTTCCGGAAGCAATTCTTTTGCCCGTAAACGGATGCGCTCACTAATCGGGGTTGACATATCGAAAGAAATTATGCTACAAAGGTATTGTAAAAAAACAAAATGCCGGTCGCGCGAGCCGGAGGACTTTCAGCGTCCGCCCCGCATCTGCCGGCGCATCTTCGGATCCCACAATTCAAGCTCACTATCCTTCTTTTTCCGCTTGTACGGCTTATTTTTCCAACGATCGATCAGGCGAAAGAAAAAACCTTTACGGTGCTTCACACTCTTTGATTGCTTGTTGAAAACGTAATGTTTGAACATCGTTTTGCGACGACCTCCAAAGGACGATGATTCCTTTTCGTGTTTAGGCCGGAACGGGTTCCAGAGCTGCCGTACGCGACGGTGTTTGGCATTGTAGGCGAAGGAGCCGCGCTCGCCCCCGGCTCTCCGGGAAAAACTGTCGCTGGTTCGCTCCCGGCTCCTGAATACATTAAACAGTGTGCGGGCTTTGGTCACCTGGCGTCGTTTAGCGTTGAAGGCGTAATTTCCATGGGTGCTGCGGTGGCCGGCCGAGAAAGAATCGCGGCTGCGTGGTTTCCGGATCCCGCTGCGGATTACGCGCTTTTTTGTGCTGCTATAACGATGCCCTCCCTGGTATCGGCGTGGGCGCGCACTGTATGCATCGCGCGAAAAACTGCGTGCGCCCCCCTGTTGGCGCAGCGACTTGCCCTTACCCCGGGTTTGGACCGTCCAGGCGATACGGGAACGTGGCCGGCTCCGTCCCGTAGTCCGTACCACACTCCGCTTCTTCGCATCGAACCTGAAACCCGTTTGGTAACGGTGCGGCTTAGGAACAAAAGGATCCGGCTTTACGCTACGACAAGCCCACCCGGAAACGAGCAGAAGCAACAGAAGACCATACCTGAAATAATTCCACATCCGGATTACAGCTCTTCATTAAGTAAGCGCACCGCAAAATAATTGTTGCCCGGTCCGGCAAAAATGCTTTTTTTTGTGCAGCAAAAATAGACTAAACCATAAAAGTATGAAAAAGTTATTCGTTCTGCTCGTTTTCGCCTGGAGCAGCCTGTTTGTAGCCAAAGCCGATGAAGGCATGTGGCTGATGATGTTTCTGGACCGGATGAACTACGCCGATATGCAGAAGATGGGGCTTCAGTTAAGTGCAGAGCAGATCTACAGTGTAAATCAGAGTTCGCTGAAAGATGCCATCGTTCAGTTTGGCAACGGTTGCACCGGTGAAATCATTTCCTCCCAGGGCTTGTTGCTCACCAACCATCACTGCGGCTATGGCTCCATACAATCGAAAAGCACCCTCGAAAAAGATTATCTTACCGACGGATTCTGGGCCTACTCCAGGGAAGAGGAGCTTGCTATTGAAGGTCTGACCGTAAAGTTCCTGATCCGGATGGAGGATGTGAGCGCGCAGGTGCTGGCAAAACTGGGCACCGTAAGCGACGAAGCGGAGCGGACTAAAAAGCTCCGGGAAATTGCCACCGAAATGGAAACGGCTGCTGTAAAGGGAACGCATTACCAGGCCAGCGTCCGCAATTTCTTTGAAGGCAACGAATTTTATCTCTTTGTCTATGAAATTTATGAAGACGTTCGGCTGGTAGGTGCCCCGCCCAGCAGCATCGGAAAATTTGGTGCCGATACCGACAACTGGATGTGGCCGCGGCATACCGGCGATTTCTCGATGTTCCGCGTTTATTGCGGCCCCGATGGCAAGCCCGCCAAGTATTCGCCCAACAACGTGCCCCTGAAACCCAAACACGTGCTGCCCGTGAACACCAGCGGTTACAAACCCAACGACTTTGCGATGATCCTCGGTTATCCCGGCACCACCGAACGTTACCTCACGGCCGACGGCATTGATATGTATGTTAATCAATCCTACCCGACCCGTGTTCAGATTCGTGGACGGAAGCTGGAACTTATGCTGGCCGATATGCAAGCCGATCCGGGCGTGCGTATAAAATATGCCTCCAAATACGCCGGCATTTCCAACTATTGGAAAAATTTTATCGGTGTTATCAAAGCGGTGAATCGCTTAAAAACCATCGAAGCCAAACGCATTGCCGAAGATGAATTTCAAGCGTGGTGCAAAGGCGATGCGAACCTGGATGCAAAGTACGGCAGCGTCCTCAGCCGTATCCGCGCCGCGTATGACGAACAGCGAAAATACAATGTAGCCCGGACCTACCAACAAGAAGCTATTTTGGGCTGCGAAGCCTTAAGCCTTTCCCGTCACTTTAAACCCCTGGAGGAACTCCTGAATGCCAAAACCCAGGATGTGGACGCCATAAAAAAACGCACCGCCGGACTCCGCGGACTTGTTGCCTACTACCACAAAAATTACAACAAAGCCACCGATTGCACCATCACGAAGGCCATGTTCGCCATGTATTACCAATATGTTCCGCGCGATCAACAACCCGCGTCCATTGTAAGCGCGGGCGATAAAAACCTGGGGAATTTTGATGCGCTCGTGGAAGCCGCCTTCCGTTCATCGATGTTCTGCGACACCACAAAGCTCTATGCTTTTCTGGATAAACCCAACTTAAGTACCTTGAAGAAAGATCCCCTTTATCAATATATGAATACGTTTACCAATTCGTACAATGCACTTAGCGAAAACTACGACCGGGCGAGCCGTGAGCTGAGCGCAGCCAAACGCTTGTATGTCGCCGGATTGATGGAGATGCGCCGCGGACAAAAGCTGTACCCCGACGCCAACGGAACGATGCGCCTGACCTACGGAAAAGTAATGGATTACAGTCCGGCCGATGCGGTCCGCTACGATTACTTCACCACCCTGGATGGCGTGATGGATAAAGAAGACCCCAATAATTGGGAATTCGTGGTGGCGCCAAAACTAAAGGAACTATGGCAGAATAAGGATTACGGGCCGTATGCCGAAAACGGACAACTGCACACCTGTTTCCTGACCAACAATGACATTACCGGCGGAAACTCCGGAAGCCCTGTGCTGAACGCGAAAGGAGAACTGATTGGCCTGGCCTTCGACGGGAACTGGGAAGCCATGAGCGGCAACCTGCTGTTCGAACCCGAGGTTCAGCGAACCATCAATGTTGATATTCGTTACGTGCTCTTTATCATCGATAAATACGCCAACGCGCAAAATTTGATTCAGGAGATGAATTTGGTTCAATAAATACACCGCTGAACCTCTTTAACCGCTAAATAACATTGCCGTATTTGATTATTATCTGAAATAAATTATCTTTGTACCGTTCATACTATTATTTGAAAAACTCTAATTCACACGTTCTATGAAAATCCAGCAAGTTATTTTGGTTGATGACCATAAAATTTTTCGCGACGGTCTGAAACTTCTTTTAAACGAAGTTCCCAATATTAAGGTGGTAGCTGAAGCATCGAACGGCAAGGAGTTCCTTGACTTGCTGGATATGTACCAACCCGATTTAATCTTCATGGACATCAAGATGCCGGAAATGAACGGCATTGATGCAACCCGCATTGCGCTGCAGAAATATCCGAATATTAAAGTGATTATTCTCAGTATGTCCGGCAACGAAGAGCATTTTTCCCTGGCTCTCAACTCCGGTGCCATGGCCTATTTGCTTAAAAATTCGGATAAAACAGAAATCGAAAAAGCCATCAACTACGTCATCGAAGAAAAGAACTACTTCTCCGAAGCCCTGTTGAAAGATCTCGTGAAACGGAATTATATTCTCAGCAAAGATACTGTAACACCGCTCGACAATCCGGATAAACTCTCTGCCCGCGAACTGGAAGTGCTCAACCTGATGTGCAAGGGCCTGGCCAATCACGAAATTGCGGCCGAACTCAACATCAGCCCCCGCACGGTTGACGGACATCGTGCAAACATTCTTGATAAAACGCATTCCAAGAATTCCATCGCGTTGGTGGTTTACGCCATCAAAAAGGGACTGGTTAACATTAAAGATGTTTCCAACAACGCCTGATCGCATCAGGCCCTTTGAAATCGCATTATTTTGTTGAGCTTCCCTTCAGGAGGCTCAACTCTTTTTCGACCGCATCCAGGCGTTTCACGATCTTACTCAGGTTGCGGAAATGAACGTAGGTGCGGCGATATTCCGAAACATTAAAAGCCGGAGAACCCTGCACAATCTCATTCTCGTTCACAATATCCTGCCCGATCCCGCTCTGCGCCGCGATCTTTACGCCATCGGCCAGTTTCAGATGCCCGATAATGCCCACCTGGCCCCCAATCATCATGTTGCGACCCAGCTTGCTGCTACCCGCCACCCCCGATTGGGAAGCGATGACCGTGTTTTCGCCAATTTCTACATTGTGCGCAATTTGAATCAGGTTGTCGAGTTTAACGCCTTTACGGATGATTGTCGAACCCAGGGTGGCCCGGTCAATGGCCGTGTTGGCGCCAATCTCCACATGGTCTTCGATCACCACGTTCCCAATCTGCGCTACTTTCTTGTACTCGTTCTCAGAATTGGGCGCAAAACCAAATCCGTCGGCTCCGATAACCACCCCCGAATGCAGGGTGCATTGTTTACCTATAACCGTGTCGGAGTAAACCTTCACCCCGGCATAAAGCGTGGTCTGTTCGCCCACGCTAACGTTATCGCCCAGGAATACGTGCGGATACAGTTTTGCCCCGTCGGCCACCTTCGCATGATCAGCCACCACCACAAACTCGCCGATGTACACATTCGCCCCTATCGTTGCAGTAGGTGCAATATAGGCCAGGGACGAGATCCCTTTTTTGTCGCGCTTAATCTGATCGTACATCTCCAGCAGTCCCGCGAAAGCGGCATACGCATTTTCAACACGAATTAGCGTGCACAGCACGGGCCGCTCCGCCACGAAGTCGTTGTTCACAATCACGATGCTGGCCTGCGTATCGTAGATGTACGGTGTATACAAGGGATTGGCAAGGAAGGACAAGGTACCGGGGCGACCTTCTTCGATTTTTGCAAGGGATGAAACCCTGGCTTCCGGGTTACCTTCAATGGTTCCGTGAAGCATGCCGGCTATTTGCTGAGCAGAAAATTCCATATTTAATTAAATTTTTGGACGGAAATCAATGTCTTTGGGACAACAAAGAAAATACTTTTTTATGGTCCGCGCCAACAGGTCGATGTTTAGCTGATCGGAGGCTTCGGTGATATCCGTTACAAGGCCATCCCTGTAAAGGATGTTGATTTTATCAAAGCGCGGATCATAGGCGCTGTTGGCCACCTCACCGGTAAAAACAAAATAGCCCGCCTCCTGCGTCGATATTCCATAGGCCTGTGCCACTTTCTGGCGCAAGTGATCAATGCGCCCGGCTGAAAACGCTTCAGATTCAATTTCGATGTGAAAAAGATGACGGTCGACCATGTTCCGGCAAAGGCGCGCCAGGACAGGATCCGGATGCGAACACCAGACTTTCAGGGAGGTGAAAATATCATAATCGTCGATGGCCATAAAATGCTCCAGTATCGATGGATCTTCGATGAAATCGTAAGCACTAATCTGACCGCTAAGAAACACCGACAAGGAGGGCGTTGAAAAGAGGGACTGCCCTTGCAGCGCCAGTTCGCGTGCACGGCGCAGGATGCGGATCAGCAGGTGTTCGGCTGCCAGTACGGTTTTGTGAAGGTACACCTGCCAGTACATCAGGCGGCGGGCCACGATGAATTTCTCTACCGAATAGATCCCTTTGACCTCTACCGCCAGTTCATTATTCACCACGTTCATCATCTTGATGATACGGTCGGCACTGATAACGCCTTCGGAAACCCCGGTAAAAAAAGAATCCCGTTTCAGGTAATCCAGACGGTCGACATCCAGCTGGCTCGACACCAACTGCCGAAGAAATTTACCCGAATCGTCGCCGGCGAAAATGTTGCGCGCCATATCCAAACGGCCGTTCATCGCCACATTCATGCGGTCGATACACAGCAGTGAGATATCCTCATGGCTCATCGCCTCAGTGATACTGCTTTCGAGGGCATGAGAGAAAGGACCATGCCCGATATCGTGCAGCAGTATCGCATTCAACAGTCCGTTCTCCTCGTCCACCCCAATGGCTTGCCCTTTCTGCCGCAGCACTTCAATGGCCTGTCCCATCAAATGCATCGCGCCCAATGCGTGCTGAAAGCGGGTGTGATAGGCACCCGGGTACACCAGGTAAGTCAAACCTAATTGCTTGATCCGGCGAAGCCGTTGAAACCAGGGATGCTCTATGAGGTCGAACTGAATTTCGCCCGGCACGCTAATAAAACCGTACACCGGATCGTTTATGATTTTTCTTTTATTGTAAAGAGGGATATTCACAGGAAATGGCTAAATTTGTATATTTAAGAAGCCCGGGGAAAAGGGCTTGCATCACGCTACGGCCCGAAGGTTTTAACGAACAAATGTATTGGATAAATCAGAGACTGACAAATTATGGCAAAAATTAAAATATTGTGGGCCGACGACGAGATTGATCTTCTTAAACCGCATGTATTATTCCTCAAAGAAAAGGAGTACGACGTTACCACCACCAACAACGGCGGCGACGCGCTGGAAATGATCGAAGACACCGATTTCGATATTGTTTTTCTGGATGAGAATATGCCGGGGATTTCAGGGCTTGAAACGCTGGCGCGGATACGCACCGCCCACCCCAACCTGCCCGTGGTAATGATCACGAAAAACGAGCAGGAATCGGCCATGGAACAAGCCATCGGGAACAGTATTTCCGATTATTTGATTAAACCGGTAAACCCCAACCAGATTCTGCTCTGCCTGAAAAAGAACCTCGAGAATAAGCGACTGGTCAGCGAAACTACCGCCCACGCCTACCAGCAGGAGTTCCGTACCATCGGTATGAACCTGTCGGCCCGCATGTCGTCGGCCGAATGGAAAGACATGTATAAAAAAATGGTATACTGGGAACTGGAACTCGCAAAGTCGCAACAGCAGGGCATGAACGATGTGCTGATCGCCCAGAAAAGAGAAGCCAACGTGGCCTTCTTCAAGTTTTTTGAAAACAATTACCAAAGCTGGCTGGTCGGAAAAAACGATGACATCCCTACGCTTTCGCATACGGTGCTGAAAGAAAAAATGCTGCCCCACATGCAGGAAGATCGTCCGCTGTTTCTTATCGTGATTGATAATCTTCGCTACGATCAATGGAAGACCATTCAGCCCATACTTGAAGAAAACTACCGTGTAATTGACGACGATGTGTACTTTAGTATACTGCCTACGGCCACGCAATACGCGCGCAATGCCCTGTTTGCCGGACTGCTGCCGTCCGAAATCGAAAAGAAATATCCAAAATACTGGGTGCAGGAAAGTGAAGAAGGCACGAAAAATCAATTCGAAGGCGAACTGTTTGGTGAGTTGCTGCGCCGTTATGGTAAGGATGTGAAGTACGCCTATCACAAAATTCTGAACCTGAACGCGGGCAAAAAATTTGTCGATAACCTGCCCAATTTGATGAACAATAAGATCAACATTTTGGTGTACAATTTTGTGGACATGCTGTCGCACGCGCGCACCGAAATGGACGTGATCCGTGAACTGGCCGATGACGAACCGGCCTACCGTTCGCTGACGCTCTCGTGGTTCCGGCATTCGCCGCTGATGGAAGTCATCCAGTTCCTGAGCAAACAGCGCGTCAACCTGATGATCACCACCGACCACGGATCGGTGAAGGTGGACAACCCGGTAAAAATCGTGGGCGACCGCAACACCAACACCAACCTTCGGTACAAATTCGGGAAAGCACTTGACGTAAATAAAAAAGAAGTTTATGAAGTCCGCAATCCGCAGGATATTTTCCTGCCGCGGGTCAATGTGAGCACCTCGTATGTATTCTGCCGCGAAAACGATTTCTTTGCGTATCCCAACAATTACAACTACTTTGTAAATTACTACCGCAATACCTTTCAGCACGGCGGCATCTCGCTGGAAGAAGTGCTGATTCCGTTTATCTTTTTAAAGCCCAAATAAGCCCATGGATATCGATTTCGGAACGCACAGCCTGGAGGACCTGGATAATGTGGCGGAGCGGATACTGGCGGCCCACAAAGCGGAGCGGGTTTTTGCCTTTTCCGGCGGTATGGGAGCCGGGAAGACCACGTTGATTCAGGCGCTGTGCCGTGCACTCGGGGTGCAGGATTTTGCCGTCAGCCCCAGTTTTTCACTGGTCAATGAATACCGCGACAAGAGCGGGAATCCGTTGTATCATTTCGACTTTTACCGGATCAATACGGTGCATGAGGTTTACGATATGGGCTATGAAGAATACTTTTACAGCGGTGCGTACTGCTTCATTGAATGGCCCGAAAAAATCATGGAACTTTTGCCGCCGGATTGCGTATACATCCGGATAGAGGAATGCGGGGCTCCGAACCAGCGTTGTTACCGTTCCGGATGCTCCCAATAAACGTGCGACCTATGTACCCAGCCGAAAATGACAAACCCGATTTGCTCCGCTTTGCCCAGTCGCAAGGATTCATGCCCCAGGCCGAAATGCTGGAAATAAAGAAAGAGCGGGTTCGCTTCAGCATCGGCGTTCCCAAAGAAATAGCCCTGCAGGAAAACCGCATTGCCCTTTCGCCCGAAGCAGTCGGCATGTTGGTCAATCACGGCCATACGGTACTCATTGAATCCAATGCAGGGAAAGCAGCGCATTTTCCCGACCACGAATACAGTGAAGCCGGAGCCCACATTGTGTATTCGCCCGATGAAGTATACAAGGCCAACATTATTCTCAAAGTGGCCCCGCCCATTCTGAGTGAGATCGACCATCTTCAGCCACGCCAGGTCATCTTTTCGGCCTTGAACCTGCCGGGTCAGTCGGAAGAATATTTCCGCCGCCTGATTGCACGCAAGATCACCGCCATTTCCTACGAACACATCAAAGACAAAACGAACTCCTTTCCGGTAATCCGCTCCATGAGCGAGATTGCGGGCACCACGGCCATCCTGGTGGCTGCCGAATACCTGGCCAGTCCCGAGTACGGACGCGGTAAAATGCTGGGCGGGTTCAGCGGCATTGCGCCCTCCGAAGTGGTGATTCTGGGGGCCGGCACCGTAGCCGAATACGCCACCCGTTCGGCCCTTGGCATGGGCGCACTGGTTAAAGTCTTTGACGATTCGGTGTACAAATTACGCAGTATCCAGAACCGCGTCAACACCCAGTTGTTTACCTCCGTGATGCAGCAGCGGGTGCTACTGGAAGCCTTACGAACCGCGGATGTGGCCATCGGCGCCTTACCTGCTGTGGAAGGCCGCACCCCCTGTGTCATTTCGGAAGACATGGTGCGTGAGATGCGCTACGGCAGTGTCATCGTTGACGTCAGCATTCCGCAGGGCGGCTGTTTCGAGACCTCCCGGGTGACCAATCACACCCAGCCCGTATTTAAAAAACACGGCGTAACCCACTACTGTGTGCCCAATATTGCCTCGCGGGTTCCCAACACCGCCTCCATCGCGCTCAGCAACTTCTTCGCCCCCATCATGAGCCACATTGCCGAAACCGGCGGCATCAACAGTGTCCTGAAACTTGATGCCGGCATCCGACAAGGCGTTTACCTGTACAACGGCATCATGACCAACCGCTTTATTGCCGACACTTATCATATTCCTTTTCAGGATATTGATCTGCTGATGGCGGCGTTCTGAGCATTTATTCATTTGGACTTTAGATTCCTCATCCCGCAAAAGAAGCGGGATTCGGAATGACGGAATGATCATACCGCCCTCTTACCGTGAAATACAAATCCGTCATTCTGAGCGAAGTGAAACGTAGCGAAGAATCTCAACCTTTGTAGATGCGTTTGCCCTGTATTTGGTGCTGGCTAATTAGGTTTATTAAGTGGATTCGGTCGAATGGGGCAAAGCAATAGAAGGTTCTGAAATCCCAATTATCTCCATTAACCCTTATCACACAATCCACAAAATAGCATCTGCTCCAACCATCCGGCTTGACCCGCTTTGGTTATAGAGCAATTGCATAAACAAGGGTTAAATATTTGTTATTTTGATCATTCGGCTATTCGAATCAGATCATAACATATATTTTTGCTTCTTTCATAGCCATTGCATCCTGTAATATATTTTAAAAAATCTCAATAAATGCATAAAGACATGCATTTTGCCGAAATAAAATCGTCTACGATGTTAAAATTTACCCCCCATGAATTAAGAAATGAACGCAGTGAAAACATTGCAGAAGCTCAAAAACAAGAAAGCCAGCGCAGAGCTTTAACCCAGAGACATAAAACATGGAAAATTTCCCTTCTTTCCGCGTATTTCCTGGTCTTTTTATCTCCATTATCATTTGCCCAGACCTTGGACTTTAAAATCTCGGCCGACTCCATTTATTCGGGTGAAAGCGTACTTCTGATTAACCGTTCATCTGCCTGGCCATCGGGCACAAAATTTATCTGGGATTTCGTTGACTTTTATCCCTCGGACCACAATTTTCCGGCTCAGTCTTTATTGGACACTACGTATAGTATTGTGGACACTGTAACGCAGATTTTTTTTGTGCCACGTATCCAGGAGATTGTCCTAATTGCTGTAGATTCAAATGGAATGCGCGTTGACTCAACAAGCCGACAACTGAAGGTGAAAACCAGGGATATTTGCGAAACAATACTTGAGAGTTGCAGCTCATTGCCTGACGGTAGTTTTGAAGTTTTGGACCCTGGCTACACCTGGACCGACTGGGAGACCGGAGCGCTATTAAATAAAAGCTGTACGTGGGGCCATGCTAACGATCCTAACGGTTGTGCTACTTCTACTGATTATTTTTATCATAATTGTGGCAATAGCCAGGTGGATATTCCAAACAATTGGGTTGGAGGGCAACCCTTAATGAATCCATCAAATGAATCTGGCTACGCTGGTACATTTTGCATGGCTGAATCAACAACAGGACCAGGCCCGGAATTTCGTGAATACATTGCGGAATCAGTGTATGATTGCTATGGTGGCGAACTGTACGAAGGAAGAAAGTATATTGTAGGAATGTACGTCAGCCTGGCCGGAAAATCACGCTACGCATCTAATATTGGAATATGGCTTGGAGATGATAATATTTTTCAAAGATACTATGGGACATCCCAACAGGTATTTTTTGACAGCTACTTTTATGCCTCACCGAATAATAGTCAGCTATTCAATCTTGCACCACAGGTAAAAACGACCCAGCCCATCACGGACACCACTAATTGGGTTTTAGTCCAGGATACGATAGTAGCCAGTAACCAAACAAAAATAATTATTGGCAATTTTGATACGGATGCCAATTCATCGTTCCCTCTGGTAAATTCCGAGGCATATTTTTGTCAACCAACGCCTCCTGGATATTTAAATCATTTTTATGGCAGCTATTATTATGTTGACCATGTATTTATCACCCCTCTGCATAAATTACAGCACGACACAATTTGTCTCGGGGGGTGTCTTCAGCTCACCTCATCTGTTACAGATCCGTTTTGGTCGCAAGGCAATTGGGATTGGAGCAATGATCCATTGGTGAATGATAGCACGATTACTGTTTGTCCCCAACACGACACTTTAATAACATGCACTGTTTCCGATTTGTGCGGCTGTACCATCATCGATTCATTTTACATTAAAGTCAACTATCCTCCGCAAGCCCCCATCATCCTTGGCAACAGAAATAATTGCGATTTGTATACCACCTATCAGGTATCAAACCCGCAGCCCAATGCAGACTATTATTGGGGAATCAGTAATTCAGCGTATAGTAATGATTTCCCCACACAAGGTCAGCAAATAAATGTGCAGTGGAACCAATTGTGGGATTTGATGGATCCCGCCGGCTTTGTCTGGATGTACATCCTGAGCATAGACACAACCACTCAGTGCTATCGGCTTGATTCTGTAAAAATATGGAACTGCTGCGTTTACGAAAATAACGCCCACGTTAATGATATGGTGATTTCCGATAATAGTATTTTCACTGGCAACCAGTTGGTGCTAAACGGAACCATCACTGTAAACAACAACATCACGGTACCGGCCGGAGATGACATTTTAATGGGACCCGAGGCTAAAATTGTGGTAAACCCTCCGTATACATTCACGATTAATACCCGAACCGTAAAAGCCGGATGTAGATTCATGTGGGACGGGATATATGTGAGCGATAGTAACGCAAAGGTCGTTATTCAGGCTAATTCAACCGTTCAGGATGCCTACAATGCGGTTAATTCGTCAAACGGCGGGAAATTTGAACTGTATAACAGCAACTTTGTAATTAACCGAATGGGCGTGTTTGTTCACGACTATTTCATGCCCCCCGCCATTCCGCCACTATCACGACACAAAGGAATTATCAAAGGGTGTAGCTTTACGACCGATGGCACCGGTATGATAGCGCCCTTTTTATATCAGAAACCAACCTTCGGGGTATTTGCCGACAACGTTAACCTGCTTACGATTGGTGACAGCACCTCCGGGAATTTCACCAACAATTTTAGCGGACTGTTCTGCGGAATCGCCTCGTTCAATTCAAAACTGGGTGTTTATAACAACACTTTCACCGATATCAAACCAGCGTCGCCGGTGGTGACCGATCCCGCCGATTTTATTTCCGTACAGACCGAAACAGCCATTCATTCGGTAGGCAGCACCGATAATATTTTGCAGGCAAATCCATCCAGCTTAAACTGCGGCGGCAGTGCAACCAACCTCTTTTCGGGCAACACATTTACGAACGACCAGAACGGGATCTATACGTACAAAACGCTGAGCAAACTCAACAACAACGTGTTCACACAGGCCACAAGCTGGGCCATATTTTTACGCGACTTCAAGCATCAAAGCTACGTAAACAGCAACACCATTCAAAATGGCAGTGGCTGGGGAATACGCGTGCTGAATACGGTACCTAACAGTTCAACGGGGATAAAGATGATGATTTCGAACAACCGCATCAACGATCCCAACAGCGGCATCTTTGTTTCGAATGTCACATCCAGTTCTTCCAATTCAAATTATCAGACACAGCTAATCAACAACACCATTTACCTCAACGGATCCACCACCTTAAACCGGTATGGCATACGTCTCCAAAACTCGGATAATATCATTGCATACTGCAACAAAGTTAAGCGCAGCACACTGGTTCCGGTGGCCGATTCCTTACGCTTAAAAGGTATTCAACTGGAAAATTGTGCCGGTGCCTATCTGCACGACAATACATTCTCAAAACTAAGCCTGGGGATTAAAACCTCCGGCATTATTGGAAGTACACCTTTTGCCAATGCAAACTACAAAACAAATAATCTGGATAGTTGTTATCACGCCTTCTATTTTGCAACGGATTACGATGGTAATACAACAGTGCTTTCAAATCAGGGAGCTTTATTAAGTCCAACTGATAATAAATTTTACAACCACCCGTCAAAACCCTATGATACCTATCGGTTTGGAGGAGCATTATCAACTGGGTCTTACAACTGGTATTACAAAACAGGGACGTTATACAATATTTCTATACCCATTGGACACAAATTGTATAACAGAATTGTTCCTATATCAACCACAGGAACAGCATCCATAATACGCTGTGGTGAAGTGATGAGTCTGTCGATGACGCAACAGTCACTTGAAATGTCAAGCCTGGCCTCCGCAGCCACTCAAGATCAGGTACTTTCCATGGTGGTTAATGATAATGCTTCCTTTGGGGAGATTACATCAGAGATGAAATACGGAATGGAAGACTACGCATTTAAACTGTTGACTGGATTGGAGCAAACAATCAGTTCAGCCACTCAAAGTGCTCTACAACAATACAATGCGCAATTTTCAAACTTAAAACAGCGGAATATTGCGAGGTTCCATGAAGTCAAATTGCTGATTGATAGTGGCAGAATGGAAGAAGCAAAGACATTGAACCGTTCTCTCAGTCCCGAGAATCAAATTGAAATCAATCGTCAGTTTGCCTACAATACCTATTTGCAATATGTAGTTCCGCAAGCGGACCTTCCTCATGCGGTTTTAGATCAATTGCAACAGCTTGCGGATACCCATCCTGTCATTGGGGGTGAAGGTGTATATATAGCCAGAGCTATTCTCGGTTATCAAGAACCTGTGGAAATATCTGTAAAAAGTGCCAGCAATGTTCTCAAAGAGGACCAGGTTATTCTGGTTTTCCCAAATCCTGCCAATGATGCTGTAAGTGTTCTAATAGAAGGATTTGATGCAGGATTACCTGTGACATTCAAATTATATAACTTACTTGGGAAAGTTATTATCACAAAGCAGTTAATTACTGGTGAGGAGGAAATAAAAATTGACATTCATGAACTGCCCTCCGGTTATTATCTGCTTACTTTAAATTCTCCCGCACAGACAATTTATAAAGACCGTCTGGTTATTGTCAGGTAATTCACTAACTTTACGGGAAGGTTTAAAAACCTTCTCATTTTTTTTATGAAAAAACTGGTATGTATTATTTTTCTTATATATGTCCTAACCTTCCAATCATTTGGCCAACATTGTTATGGAGTTAATCTTGTTCCTAACCCCAGCCTTGATACGATTACAACTTGCCCATGGAATCTTAGCTTAATTGATTATGCGGCTCCATGGACGCAACCCCTGACAAAGTCCGCGAGTTCTGCACTTCACCAATGCATGTTCACTGATCCCAATACTCAACTTGATACTACAGGATTACGCAAAATGCATTGGAGAACTCAAGGTATGGCATATCTGATTGTTTGGGATGAAACAAATTGGAGAACGTACATTGAAGTTCCACTAAAGAAAAAATTAGAAGCAGGAAA
>CAZPDS010000040.1:0-24988 GCA_964585485.1 uncultured Bacteroidales bacterium | reverse complement strand
GCCCTTAACGGTTACGGCTCTGTGGGCCTGAGCTGGTTCCTTGGATTTGGCAGTCTGAACGTCGATGTTAACATTGGCCAGCAAGTGATGGGAACCTTTGGCATCACCATTTTCCCCGGGGCTAAAAAACTGCTCTGATTCAGATTGTATCCACAGAGAACTGCTTGCCGTGTTCCCGGATGATCTCCTCGGCCAACTGGGCTTCCAGGCGGTTTCCTTTCATGATGAGCAAATACCGGCCTTTCAGCAAATGCGCCCTGAAGTTGGAATGACGTACCTGGCTCAATCCAATCAGAGCCAGAAAAGTAATCACGCCCCCAACAATCAATCCCACATTTGCACCAGCAATGGCCCCTTTCAGCCATCCCATGTGTTGGAAATCCTTGAGCCAGCTCACCGTAATCACATCTGTGCCCAGCAATATGCCCAGCACGATGCCCGTGAGCAAACTGGTTAGTAAACCTATCCAGCTCAGGGTTCCCGAAAATTGATACCGAACAATCTGGCGGAGATTTTCATGACTTTCCATTATGCTCAGTTGATTGACCGGAATCAGGTTTTTTTCAAGTAAAAGCATGGCTTCGCGTGCTTCTTCCAGGGTGTCGTAAACACTTATCGTAGTTTTTTTCATGGAGGTAGGTTTATTTCAAGCTTATTGGTTTAGAGTTTTCGTCAGGCACACCTTCATTTAATCCAAACATAGGCATGTATACAAATATACATCAGAAACGCACGAACTGGTGATTCTAAGCGCGGATTTTTCCTGCTTACCCTAATCTTAGTTGTGTGATAATCAGCGACTCTTTCAGGAGGTGCGGGTGCTTAACAAAGTGCGCTGTAATTGCCGGCGCGCCCGAAAGAGCAACGATTCTACCGCCGGGAGACTAAGTTTCATTACCTCCGCGATCTCCTTGTAGGAGAGATCCTCGAATTTGTCCAGAATGAAGGCTGCACGTTGTTTTTCTGGTAAGGCATCAAGGGCCTGTTCGATGGCTTGCTGAAGTTCCCTGTTCTCCACCAGTTGCGACGGATCCGGCTGCCGATCTGCCGGATCAGGAGCAGGCGCCGCAAGCTCTCCGTGCCCCGATCCCCATAACCATTGAAATGGCACCGGACGCTTTTTTCGTAAATGATTCAGGCTCTTGTTGACCGTAATACGGTAGACCCAGGTATTCAAACTGCTGTCGGAACGGAACTTTGAAAGCGAACGAAACAGTTCAACAAATACATCCTGCGTGAGATCTTCGGCGTCTTCCCGGTTGTGTACAAAACCATAGGCCGTATTGTAAACATGATGCTGATAGCTATCGTACAATTGCCGAAAAGCATCCGGATCGCCTGCGCATATTTTTTGAATCAGTTCCCTTTCCTCCATCGGTCCGCAAAGTTAAGGAATCCATAGAAAATCGGAGAGCCGTCTGGAAGATATTAAATTTTACGTACTTTTGCTCCTGAATGCACCTAGGTTCTGTGATCAATCAATGGCCAACCGTAGTAAAACAGCAAAGAAAAGCACGAAGCGTAAAAAAATCAGGTACCGCAAAGTAAGCCTGAAAATTACGGCTGTCCAAAAAAAGAAAATCGACCGCTTCTGCCTCTTCCATCATACCACCATGAATCGCTTTGTTAAAAAAGCTATCCGGGATTACCTGGAAATCCATGGTGCCGATATTCCGGAGGAAACTCCGGTGGTGAAAAACCAACTGAAACTGTTCGACCCCGACGATTTCAAATCCGGACGGCAAATGGATATTTTTGATGAACTGTGCGTGCAGGAGCCGAATCCAGACGCCTCCAATCCATCCTGACATCCGCTCCCGCTTGTAGGGGCCGGAGCAGAAGGCGGCGTTTCCGGGATGCTGCCATTTTGGCGAAAGCGGAGGACTGGCCGATAATTTGACCCTAGAAACGCGCTTACGGATGAAGTATTTTTTAGTTAATTGATAAACAGATGCTTGCGTTATTATCATCGGCTGTCAAGAATGTGGCTGTTGATGAAATTGGCGTAAATAATGCAATTTTGTCATAACAATAACCCGACGGAATGATTGGAAAAATGAAAAAGAAAGAGAAAGAGAAAGAGAAAGAAGCGGACAAAGACCAGCAAAATTCCACCGAGATGAACGACGGCCAAAACACGGCCGAAGGGAGTCAAAAGGACGAAACTACCGATGCAAAGGAGGAAGAAAATGCTCCGGCGGCCGAATGCAAGGACAAGGATCAGCAAATTGCAGAGCTGAACGACAAATACTTGCGGCTGTATGCTGAGTTTGATAATTATCGGCGCCGCACCCAGCGCGAGCGTGCCGATCTGATACAAAGCGCGGCCTCCGATTTGATGACGGCCTTGCTGCCAACCCTCGATGATTTCGACCGGGCGGTGGCCGCTTTCGATCAGAGCACGGAGGTGAATGCGTTAAAAGAGGGGGTTCAGTTAATTCAGCAAAAATTCAAGAAAGTGTTGAACCAGAAAGGGCTTGAGGAAATGAAGTCCATTGGGGAGATCTTCAATACCGATTTTCACGAAGCCGTAGCCAACATTCCGGCCGAAAAGGAAGACGACAAACAAAAAGTGCTGGATGAAGTTGAAAAAGGCTATTTTCTGAACGGGAAAGTGATCCGCTTTGCCCGTGTTGTGGTAGGAAATTAAATGCGAGAAACCTGAGAGGTATGGCTAAAAGAGATTATTACGAAATACTGGGTGTTGATAAAAGCGCGTCGGAGGCGGAAATCAAAAAGGCCTACCGTCAGATGGCCCTAAAATTTCATCCCGATAAAAATCCGGGCAACAAAGAGGCGGAGGAAAAATTTAAGGAAGCGGCGGAGGCTTACGATGTGCTGAGCAACCCGGAGAAAAAGCAGCGCTACGATCAGTTCGGTCATAGCGGCATGAACGGTGCTTCCGGCTTTGGCGGCGGTGGGGGCATGAGCATGGAAGATATTTTCAGCCATTTTGGCGATATCTTCGGTGGCGGCTTCAGCGGCTTTAGTGGCTTTGGCGGGGGTGATTTTGGCGGGGGCGGTGGCCGCCGTGTGAACCGGGGCTCCAACCTAAGGGTGAAAGTCCGCCTGAACCTGGAGGAAATTTCCAGTGGCGTCGAAAAGAAAATCAAAGTTAACAAGTACATTGTTTGTGAACCCTGCAAAGGATCCGGTGCCAAAAGCGGCAGCTCCCATACCACCTGTTCTACGTGCCGCGGCACGGGTCGCGTCACCAGAGTTACCAACTCTTTTCTGGGGCAAATTCAAACAGCATCAACCTGTCCGGCCTGTGGAGGTGAAGGCCATACCATCACCGAAAAATGCACCCACTGCTTTGGAAATGGCGTGGTGAAAGGCGAAGAGGTGATCAGCCTGAAAATTCCCGCCGGCGTTTCGGAAGGTATGCAACTCTCCGTTAGCGGTAAAGGAAATGCCGGTGCCCGCGGTGGCGTCCCCGGCGACCTTATCGTCCTGATCGAAGAAATCGAACACCCCGAACTGAAACGCGATGGGAATAACCTGCTCTACGAACATTACATCAGCTTCCCCGAAGCTGTGCTGGGAACCACCATCGATATCCCCACCGTGGAGGGCAAAGCCCGCGTTAAAATTGAACCCGGAACCCAATCAGGCCGTATTCTCCGACTTAAGGGCAAGGGGCTTCCCTCGGTAAATTCATACGGCCGAGGCGATATTAAAGTTCATGTGAATGTATGGACCCCACAAACCGTTTCCAAAGAAGAGAAATCAACCATTCAACGTTTTATGGACAGCGAAAGCTTCAAACCCCGCCCCACCGCCAAAGACAAGAACTTCTTCGAACGTATGCGGGAGTTCTTTCAATAAAAATATGTGAAATACTAAGTTGAATGCCGCACCGATTCGGATGAGTGTTCCCACAACTACAGACCACCCACCATCGACTGTCGACTTCGACTAATGTCAAGGACTAGCGACAAACGACTAATGACTAACGACTAACGACTAATGACTATCGACTATTGACTATCGACTATCGACTATGAACATACTCACCGCCACCAACATCACCAAACGTTACGCCGCTCACACCGCGCTGAATAAGGTGAGCATCGAGGTGCCCGAGCAAAGCATTTTCGGATTGCTCGGACCCAACGGCGCCGGAAAAACCTCCCTCATACGGATCATCAATCTGATTACAGCCCCCGATGAGGGCGAGGTCATGCTGTTGGGCGAAAATCTCCGGAGTGAACATCAGCACATCATTGGCTACCTGCCCGAAGAACGCGGCTTGTACAAAAAAATGAAAGTGGGCGAACAGGCGCTTTACCTGGCCCAGCTTAAGGGCGTTTCCCACCACGATGCCATGAAACGCCTCAAAGTCTGGTTCGACCGCTTTGAAATTACCGGCTGGTGGAACCGCAAGGTGGAAGAACTTTCCAAAGGAATGCAGCAGAAAATCCAATTCGTCGTTACCGTCATCCACGAACCCAAACTGCTCATCTTCGATGAACCCTTCAGCGGCTTCGATCCCATCAATGCCAACATCATTAAAGAGGAAATCCTGCGCCTGAAGGAGGAGGGAAGTACGATTATTTTCTCCACCCACAACATGGCCACGGTGGAGGACTTATGCGATGATATTACCCTGATCAATAAATCCAATAACATCCTTTCCGGGAAGGTCAGGGATATACGGAATACCTATAAATCCAATACATGGGAAGTTATGCTCCGCCATCCCGATGCGGAATTGGCCGCACTGATCAATCCGGCGTACAGCATTGTGGAGCAGTCCACCGAGCACGAAATGTTGCGTGCGGTCATTAAACTGCACGAGGATCATCATCCTAACGCCTTGCTTCAGCAACTCTTGCCCCATGCGGAAATCCATGCTATCCGCGAGATTCTGCCCACCATGAACGATATCTTTATTCAGTGCGTGAACCGCGATACTGAAGCCAGAACGGCTCAATCCTCCCTCATTAATCACTGACCCTGACACCGCAATGAAAAAGACCTTCATCATTATACAACGTGAGTACCTCTCCCGTGTAAAGAAAAGATCCTTTATCGTGCTAACCATCCTGGGCCCCATCTTGCTGGCCGCCATGATTATCGCCCCGTACATGATTGCACAATCTTCGGAAGGACTCAAGATAATTGATGTGGTGGACGAAACGGGCATTTTCTATGAAAAGCTGGGCAGCAATAAAAATGTGCAGTTTCACTACCTGGATACGGACATCAAAACGGCTTCAGCGGCCTATGATGAAGACAATGCCTACGCTCTGCTGTACATTCCTAAACCTGCCTACAGTAAACCCGCTTACGCCGAACTGCTTTACCGCAACAAACAGCCGGGGATGACCGTGTCGTCCTATATTCAGGAACGCATGCGCTATGTGCTGGAAAATAAAATCCTGAACGATCAGTTCCACATCAGCAAAGAAGATATCGATGCTACGAAAACCAGTGTCAACCTTGTTCAGAAGGATATTAAAACCGGCGAGAAAAGCGCTCCCATTCTTACCTCTATTGTGGGATACATGGGGGGATTGCTGATTTACCTGTTTATCTTTCTCTTCGGAAGTATGGTGATGCGCGGCGTGCTGGAAGAAAAAACCAACCGCATCGTGGAGGTGATTGTTTCCTCCGTTAAACCGTTTCAGTTAATGATGGGAAAAATTATCGGTATTGCGATGGTAGGGCTAACCCAGTTCGTGTTATGGATACTGCTGACCATGGCCATCGTAGCCGTTTTTCAGACAGCGGTGGGCGGCGATTTGCTGAAACAAACAAATACGACCGAGTTCTCCATGGACCAGAATGTGGTCGTGCCACAAAACAGCAACATGCCCGCTATGGGCGATAATGCTGAACTGGAGGGCGTTCTAAGTACCCTGCAGGGCTTCGATTTTGTGACCATCGTGCTGGCCTTTGTTTTCTTTTTTCTTTTTGGATACCTCATGTACGCTGCCCTCTTCGCGGCCATTGGCTCCGCTGTGGATGCCGAACAAGACACCCAGCAATTCATGGCGCCGATAACAATTCCCCTGGTCTTTGCCTTTATTATGGGCATGTACATTGTGAATGACCCCCAGGGCCCGCTGGCCTTCTGGCTTTCCATCATCCCCCTCACCAGCCCCGTGGTGATGATGATCCGCCTGCCCTTTGGTGTACCTCCACTGGATTTCTACCTCTCCATGTTCTTCCTCGTGCTCGGCTTCATCTTTACCACCTGGCTGGCCGGCCGTATCTACCGCACCGGCATCCTGATGTACGGCAAAAAGGTGGACTACCGGGAGCTGTGGAAGTGGGTGAAGTACAGATAATCGTGAAGTGTGAGGCGTGGAGCGGTGAGACCTTGTTTAAAAAATATCCAGCAGTCTCCTGATCGTTTCCCCGACGGCGTGGGCCTTCTCTTTCAGCTCCGTTTGTCCCAGCGGGATATCGATGGGCACATCCAGGCTTAAGGGAATGCTTCCTTTGATGGGCAGTGTGGAGGGAAAGGTGATTTGTGCAGCGCTGTTCACCGGAATATCGACCGGGAGATCCTGATCCACCGGGATGTTGAGCGTCAAATCAATGGGAATGGTTTCGTTGATGGGAATGTCCACCGCTATGCTGGTCCGGAAGGGTAGGGGGTCGCGGAAGCTCAGGCGGATGTCCTGTTTCAGCGGGATCTCCGCCACGATGGGCAGTTTGATACCCCTGCCGTTCTTGCGTGTACGTAGCGTGAACGTCTGATCGATGGGAATGACGGCATCCACTGGCACCACGAGTTCACCGTCGATCAGCACAGCAGTATCCACTTTAATGTGCTGCCGTACATGCAGCGTGATCGGTACATCCAGCCGCTGATCTACGGGAATCAGTGTTTTGAGCGCCAAGGTGCTTTTTAACCGAAGTTGAACATTCACTGGAACCGGCCGGCTGACGAGGAATTCCGTATTAACAGCCACGGTGTCCCGGATACGTACGGTGTCGATGATATGGGTCTCGCCCAGCTCGTCCATCAGCACGGCAACCTGATCCAGCTTTTGCTGCGCATGATGACGGAAAAACAACAGGAATACAATCAATAAAATATTGATGCTAATGGAAAGAGTGGCGATAAGCCCGCTATGTTTGTTAAGGTACGACAAGCTTGTTAATGTTGCAGCAAACCTACGGATTATTTTTACGCACCGCTAATTTTTTCTGAAAGTTCGAGCCAGCGGTCGGTGCATTGCTCAATTTCGCTGGTGAGCTCCGCGAAGCGAAGCGACCACTGCTGTAATTCTTCGGCACTGCCGGCGCCTGAATTCAGGCGCTCCAGCACCTTCTCTTTTTCGGCTTCCAGTGCTTCCAGACGCTGGCCAAGGGTTTCAAACTCCCGGCTTTCCTTCCAACTGGCTTTAGTAGAATCTTTGGACGCCGGGGCTTTTTGTTCCGAAATCTTCTCCGGCTGCTGGCGTTCCCGCTGTTCTCTTGATTCTTCTTGCTTTTTCCAATGCCGATAGGCACTGTAACTTCCATAAAAGTCCTTGACCTTGCCGCTTTCGTTGAAGACAAAAATGTGATCCACCAACTTGTCCAGAAAGAAGCGATCGTGCGAAACGATCATCAGGCAGCCCGGATAGGTCGTTAGAAATTCTTCCAGGATCTGAAGAGTGTCAATGTCAAGATCGTTGGTGGGCTCATCGAGGATGAGAAAATTCGGATTCCGCATGAGAACCGTCAGCAGAAACAGGCGGCGCTTCTCACCGCCGCTGAGGCTCGAGTAATAGCCGTACTGAAGCGTATGTGGGAAGTTGAACCAGTTGAGAAATTGTGAAACGGAGACCGTCCCTTTGCCCATGGTGACCACTTCGGCAATGTCCTTCACCAGATCAATTACGCGGGGATCTCCCTTTACATCCAGTCCTTCCTGGGAATAATAACCGAACTGTATGGTTTGTCCGGCGCTGATTCGCCCAAGGTCGGGTTTCAGGCTTCCGCAGATCATGTTCATGAGGGTGGATTTTCCCGAACCGTTGGGCCCGGCAATGCCAATGCGTTCGCCCTTTTTGAAGGTGTAACTGAAGTCGTCGAGAACGATCAAATCACCAAACTTCTTGCTCACATTGTTCATCTCGAGCACCTTTCCGCCGATGCGCTGAACCGCTGTCTGAAAGTGTATCATTTCTTTCGGACCACGCCGCTGAGCTTTTTCTTCCAGCTCATAAAAGCTTTCGATGCGCGCTTTTGCCTTGGTGCTGCGCGCTTTGGGCATGCGTCGCATCCATTCCAGTTCTCGTCCGTAAAGGTTACGGGCCCTTTCGGTTTCCGTTGATTCGTTGAGCAGACGTTCCGATTTTTTTTCCAGAAAGTAACTGTAACCACCCTTGTACCGAAAAAGCGTGTTCCGGTCGAGTTCGAGTATCTCGTCGCACACACGATCCAGAAAATAACGGTCGTGCGTAACCATGATCAGGCTGAGTTTCTGTGGCGTCAGGTATTCTTCCAGCCATTCGATCATCTGAATGTCGAGATGGTTGGTCGGCTCATCCAGCAGAAGTATATCGGCTTCACCTATCAGCACACGGGCCAGCGACAGCCGTTTGCGCTGCCCACCCGACAGTGTGCCGGTTTTTTGATTGATGCCCTCAAGCCCAAGCCGGCTGAGAATTTCCGTAACCTTGCGCTCATAATCCCAGGCCCCCGCTTTGTCCATTTGCTCAATCAAGCTATCAAGCTTTTGTTGCTGTTCCACACTGTGGTGAATATGCGATGCCTCCAGGCAATCCTCGTATTCACGGATCAACTGCATCACCGGATCCGATGAATCCAGCAGCGCTTCGCGCAGACTGTGGTCGGGATCAAACTCCGGATTCTGCGGCAGGAAAGCAATGCGTGTGTTCTTCCGCATGGTGACCTGCCCCGTATCCGCGTCTTCCGTCCCCGCGAGAATCCGCATCAGCGTGCTCTTCCCCGTGCCATTCGCCGCAATCAGCGCAAGCTTCTGCCCCTGATCCAGTCCAAAGGTCAGGTTCGTGAAAAGATCTTTTTCACCATAGGATTTGCTGAGATTTTCGGCGAGAAGTATATTCACAGGGCGGAAGAATTGATAAGTGAAGCGTGACTGACTATCGACTAGCGACTATCGACTAGCGACTATCGACTTAATAAGAAAGTATGGGCATTTTCTGTAAATACTTTGTGCTGATGAGTTGACCCATCATGAAGTCAGCCACGTCGGCGCAACTGATTTCCTTGCCTTCGGGCTTGTCGTCACTGATGTGATATTTACCGGTCTTCTGCCCGTCGATCAGGCGAACCGGGCGGATCAGGATCCATTCAAGGCCGCTTTTTTCGAGGAGGGTGAGTTGCTTCCGTTTGTCGTTAAATACCTTGCGCAGAAACAGGGGACGGATGATGTTCCCGAAGACGAATCCCGAATCCCGCGACCCGAAGAGTCCGGTGGAAGAAATGACCAGGATCCTACGAATGCCGCAGCGCTTCATGGCGTCGATAATATGCTGTGTGCCGGTAGAATGAACATCATGTTTTTCACCGGAACGCGCACCCAGGGCCACACACACAACATCGGCCCCGCTTACCGTTTCTTCTACGGCCGCAAGGTCTCTGACATCGCCTGCAATCACATGCAAGCGCTTATCCCTCACATCAATCATCTGTGGCTTGCGCACCAGGGCCTGAACATCATATCCTTTCACCAGGGCCTGCAGCATCAACTCCCGGCCTGCGCGGCCCGTCGCCCCGAATATAGCTATCTTCATTCTTCTAATTTTGTACAAAAGTACGCAAATCTTCCCTCTCCACCTCTCCACCTCTCCACCTCTCCACTATTCCCTGTTCCCTATTCCCTGTTTTTATCCTACTTTTGTGCATGTTTTTAAAATTACTGAAACGAAAAACGCCAACGGAAGATAACTCCGGCCGGGTAGTGTTGGAAAAAGAGTTGGTGGAGGACAGCAAGCGCATACTCTCGAGTTTTGTGCTAACCCTGATATCGGCCATTCTGACCGTGCCCTTGTTCATTTTACTTTACCGTTACATGCCCGATATCAGAATTCCGGTGGGCGAGGGTTTCAATGTCGAAGGGGTCTTGCTGGTGATCGTGATATTTGCCCTCCTACGCGTGACCGCTTATTTCGTGCGGTTTTTTCTCTATGGTGCTTCGGTGGTGATGCTCGTTGTTCTGCTCGTCGGCCAGCTGGTCGGAGGCTTCGGCTTCTCGGATGTCTACCGTAGTTATTATGATTTGCTCACCTACGTCGGCACGAACCCGATTAAAATCCCCTTTCTGGGCGAGGTGAAATCGAATATTCCCGATGGCGAAAAGATCCGTTCCGCCATAAATTACAAAGATCCCGTGGTCCGCGATTTCGCGCTGCGAGCGGCCCAGCGCTATTTCACCGAGGCGCATGTGCCCTACGAATACCGTAATCAACGCAAGTATTTCAGTATTTTTAAAGTCATGTATCGCTGGGAGTACGTGAGTGATCCCAAATGGGAAGAGTACTACGCCTCCGCCAGCGAATCCATCCCCCTGATGTCGGGCGATTGTGACGATTATTCCATTCTAATGGCCGCCTGTATCAAAGCCGTGGGCGGCGAAGTCCGCCTGGTCCGCACCTCCGCACACCTGTATCCGGAAGTAAAAGTGGGTACCTATGAAGAATTGCCGGCTATCGTGGATCTCATCAAAAACCGATTGTTCTATAAAGAATCCCTGGGCGAACGCATCTATTACCATCAGGATGGATGGAACAACATCTGGCTAAATTTCGACTATACCAGGAACTACCCCGGCGGGGCGTTTCTGGCCGAGGATATTGTTGGAATTATGGAAATCTGAGGAGGCAGGGAATAGGGAATAGGGAATAGGGAATAGGGAATAGGGAAGACCAAAGAACAAAGAACAGGGACTAAAGACTAGGGACTAAAGACTAGGGACTAAAGACTAGGGACTAAAGACTAGGGACTTCGTAGAAAGATTACTGGATGAAAGCCGTTTCAAAAAAGAATGCATTTGCTGTATGGAAGTTGAGGGATTACCGCTACTTTACCTCAGCGCGGTTTTTCCTCACCTTCGCTATTCAGATGCAGAGTGTGGTAGTGGGCTGGCAAGTTTACGAGATCACGCACGATCCCTTTTCGCTGGGGCTGATTGGATTAGCCGAGGCGATTCCCTTCCTTACCGTGGCCTTGTTTGGCGGGCATATCGCCGATATATTCGAACGCAAAAAAGTGGTGATGATAACCTCCCTGGGATACCTGTTGGGGGCGGTGGCCTTATGGCTGTTCTCGTTCCGTTTCTCGGTGCTTTTTCAAAGCCTCGGCGTCGTACCCATCTACAGCGTTATCTTTTTTACGGGCATCGCCCGCGGTCTGCTCTTTCCGGCGGTCCACGCCTTCGTGGCGCAGATCGTTCCCCGCGAACATTACGCGAACTCGGCCAGTTGGAACAGCACCGTTTGGTATATCGCGGCCGTGTCGGGACCAGCTACCGGCGGACTGATCTATGGCTTTGTCGGGGTTAATGCCGCCTATCTCACGGTGGTGGTTTGCATGGTGCTATGCTTTTTCTTTTTGCTGCTTACCCGCGGACGGCCACTGCCCGCACCCCTGGTTAAACAGGGCATGGTGGCCAGCGTGAAGGAAGGCCTGCGCTTTGTCTTCAAGAACCAGGTTATTCTGGGCGTCATGGCCCTCGATATGTTCGCCGTTTTATTCGGCGGCGCGGTGATACTCCTGCCCGCCTTTGCCTCAGAAGTCCTCATGGTGGGACCAAAAGGACTGGGTTTCCTGCGGGCCGCACCAGCCCTCGGGGCGATTCTGATGTCGCTTATCCTGGCCTTTAACCCGCCGCTGCGTCATGCCGGACGAAATATGTTCATCGGTGTTACCGGCTTTGGCTTATGCATCCTGGGCTTTGCGCTGAGCCGCGATTTTGTGCTGAGCATGGCCTTCCTTTTTGGAACCGGCTTTTTCGATAACATTAGCGTGGTGGTCCGCAATACAACCCTGCAACTGCTGACCCCGGACCCTATGCGAGGCCGTGTGTCGTCGGTCAACAGCATCTTCGTAGGCTCCTCCAACGAAATCGGTTCGTTTGAGTCCGGCCTTGCGGCGCGGCTGATGGGACTGGTGCCCTCGGTGCTCTTCGGCGGTGGAATGACCTTGCTGATTTCCGGACTTACCGCGGTGTTTGCACCGCGCTTGCGGAAACTGAATCTCAGCAAATTCCTCGAAACAAAGGTCTGATCCTAAAACTCCATCTCTTCGTCACCATTGTCGACGCGCCGTTTGTTTTTCACGCCGCCGTTGATCTTGTAGGTAAGCCCCAGGAATAGAACCCGGCTCTCGCGGTAACGTTGTGTCGTGGTTTCGTAGTTATCGCCCCACGACCAGGAGTTGTATTTCTGCGTTTTGAAAAGATCCTGAACCCGCAAACTCAAACTGAGTGCGCCTTTCAGAAAATCCTTGCGCATGCCCAGATCGGCCCAGTAGTTCTCGGCCATCTTCCCCGCACCGCCACCTCCCGAGAAGAATCGGTCGGAAGCGCCGGAAGCACTAACGACCGGCGAGTTGTAGAAGAAGGATAGCTGAATGTCGAATCCTTTCATGGGCGTAAAGGCACTGTTGACCTTCCCCGTCCAGCTGTTGCTGCTGCGGGCTTGCTCGTTCACCTGATCTCCCTCAAACTGCTGATGGAAGAAACTGCCGCTGGCATTGATCTTCCACCATTTAAACAGCTTCTGTCCAAACACGAGTTCCAAACCATAGGAGGTGCCGTTGTTCAGGTTTTCCCAGGTGGTGTGGGATACACCAGTGGAATCCAGCGTCGTTACACGCGACATGATGCCTGTGGTCTGACGGTAAAATAAGGAGGTATTGATGTTGGTGCCTTCACGGGCGAAATCATAACCAAGTTCCAGGGAGTTCGTGTACTCCGGATCCAGGTAAGGATTCCCCGTCGACAGGTTCATGGGATCCGAATAATTGGTGAATGGATTCAAATTCCACAGCCGCGGCCGACGCACACGTCGGCTGTAACTTAGCTGCATGTCGTGATGGTCGTTGAATTCGTACTTCAGGTGCACCGTCGGAAACCACCCAAACCGCGCTTTGGTGAACTTCATGTTCTGCGTTACCTGGTTGCCGGCCGAGAATGATTCTTCCAGCCGAAGCCCGGCCTGGTACTTGAATTTTTTTATGCTGTTGCTGTATATGGCGTAGGCCGCATGAATCTGCTCCTGATAGATAAACTGATTGCTGGTGTTTTCATCCACAACCCAGTTGTTCATAGCGTCGAGTTCGCTGATAAGGTAATCCTGATCGTTGCTGTTGTAATCAAATTTGTACCCGGCTTCAATCCGCCCTTTGCCAAGCGGATGAACGTAATCCGTGCGGAACTGCAACTCATAATTGTCGTTGATGGTGCTGCTTTCCTGATATTCCGTCTCATCAATGCCCACGTAATTCATATCGTAGTATTGCAAACGCATGTCTTGCCCCGATTCGTTGTCATGCTTCTCGTACGACGCGTCAATGGTCCACTCACGCCCTTTCTGCTCAAAGGTTTTTTTGTAATTCACCGCCGCCTCGTACCCATCCGAGCTGTTGATGCCGTCACTCACCCGCTCGTAATAATTGGTCATTACCTCCTGCCAGTCCAAACCTGCATTTTTATACACGTTCGACGAACGCATGGCCCGGAAATGATAGGAGCCCGATACCGACAGGGTGTTGAAGTCGTTGATGAAGTAATCTACACCGGCCTTGATGTTGTGAAATTTTCCGCGGTTGCGGCTGGTGTTGAATTGATCCAGAAACGATGAGGTGTCGTTAAACCACGATTCACGGTGGTTCTCCGAACTTCCCTTCATGCTGAAGTAACGAAGGTCGTAGTTGGTGAACACATTGATTTTGTTGTACCGGTAGTTGAGGTTCAAGGACCCCATGTATTTATCACCCGTGCCGGCGTTCAAACTGATCATGCCGTTGTAGCCCGGTTCTTTTTTCTTTTTTAATACGATATTGATGATGCCCGACATCCCATCAGGATCGTAGCGCGCAGAGGGATTGGTCACCACTTCCACCCGCTCAATCATGCTGGCCGGCAACTGATCCAGACTCGTAAAGTTCGACGGGCGGCCGTCCACCAGAATGGTTACGTTGCTGCTTCCGCGAAGACTCACATTGCCTTCTACATCCACCGTCACCGAGGGAATGGTTTGCATGACCTCAATCGCAGAGCCACCCGCCAGCGACAGGTTCTTGTCTACATTCACCACTTTTTTGTCCAAATTGTATTCCATCTGCTCCCGCTCCGCCGTAATGGTGGCGCCTTCCAGCCGTGTGCTGGTAACTTCCAGCAGAATCTCACCGAGATTCTTTATCGGCGTCTCCGGTCGCAACTGGATATCGCCCAGTTCAGCCACCTTGTAGCCAATGAAATTGACTTTTACGTAGAAATTCCCAAATTGAATTTTCTCCAAACGGAAAATGCCTTTGCTATCGGTGACTACGCCCGTAACGAGCGCCGAATCCTTGACACGGTACAACACCACATTGGCGTATTCTACGGGATGCCCGGTTTTTTTATCGGTGACACTGCCCAGGATGATGCCCTGGGGTTGACTGCTGCTTCCGCCACCTGCGGCCTGTTGGGCCACGAGCCGGGGGTTGATGGTTACGAAAAAGAGCAGCAGGATGCAGAAGGACTTACAGTATTTCATAGATTGGTTTTGTTGGGGCGGGGGCAAGCCCCGCCCTTTCGTTGACAGATGGGGCGGGGGCTGACCTTCGCCCGATGGTGGGCGGGGGCTTTGCTTCGCCCGATGGTGGGCGGGGGCTTTGCTTCGCCCGATGGTGGGCGGGGGCTAGCCCCGCCCTTACATAGTTACTTGGTGGTTTTGGAGGGGCAGTTCGCGCCCGGGGTCTGGCCATGCTGCATACCCTGGTGCTGGCAGCCTTGTCCGGCCGGTGCCGTACCCTGGTGCTGGCAGCCTTCGCCCTGCTTCATTCCCTGGGGCTGACAGCCTGCACCCTGCATGCCCGCACCGTGACCGGCTTTGCCCATGCCTTTGCAGTCATCATCGCCGCCTTTGGCACGCTGCATGTCGAATTTCATGCGCTGTTCAGGGGTCAGCATCTTGCGGATGGTCTGGGTCATGGCTTCTTTTTTCTTGGCCATATCGGCTTTCATACCATAGATTTCGTCAATGGTTTTGTTGATGTCGGCCATGCTTGCCTCATCCATCATGCTCAGGGTGCGCAGGTGTGCTTTCTTCTCGGCAATCTGATTCTTCAGCGTTAGCTGTTCTTTCATCAACGCATTTTTCTGCGGTTCAATTTGTTTCTTCTGCTCATCGCTTAACATCGACATGGGGCACTGATGCTCGCCGGCAGGCTGGCACTGGGCGGCTTTACCCTGGGAAGGACAACAGGCTTTCTCCTGGGCGTTCGCGCTGAGCGCGGAAATACTGATCATAGCAACGGTCATTAAGGACGCTGCAACAAATTTTCTAATTTTCATAATTGAGTTTTAGGTTAAATGAACAAATAATTGCTTGTGTAAAAATCGTAAAGCAGGGTCTCATTGCCTGGCCGGAGCGGAACAGCCGGTCGGCTCTTTCGCACAGGGCGCAGCACATCCCTGGTGTTTGTTGTGATCACGACGGCCCGGCATGGCATCATCACAACAAAAAATACCTTTGAATAAAGTGTCGAGTTTGGCAATCTGCTCGCTGCCCTTGCATACCGATTTCATTTCACGGTAGTGCTGCACATTTAACTTGCGCAAGGTGCCGTAAATGTCACCAATTTCGTCAGCGATATGGTTGATGACCGTATCTTGCGGCTGCGGTTTCATCATTTCAAGGGTGAGCTGTGCTCTTTTTTCGCGCATGCGGTCGGCCCAGAAGCGAATGGTATCGCGATGACGCAGGGCCAGCTGGTCCATCATTTTACTTTGTTCATCACTGAGGTTGAGTTCCTTTTTAAGAAATTCCCCGCGATGATGACGGCGGACTTCCTGCTCCGTTACCGGTTTGCGGTCGCAGCTGCGGTGCCAGAAAAACAGGCTGCCCAGGGCCACAATGTTCAGGGCCATCAGGATGATCAGCACAATACTTAAGATGTTTTTTTTCGAGGCCATAGGTTTTATTCCTGGGTTAGGTAATAGGATTCCATCAAATCCTGGTTGTTTAAGTCGAGTTGGTATTCATCGGCGATGTAAGCGATGCTTGTCTCTTTGGGGGTTTCCTCCATATTGCTTTGCGGGTTGCTCAATAGGTAAAGCCCGGCCACGGCGGTGCTCACCAACAGCAGGCCAACCACCAGGGTGTTGAATACCCGCACAAAGCGTGGGATAGGAGCGGGGACGGGGGCGGTTTCTTGCTGTAGCGCCTGTTCAATGCGGGTGAAAAGAAAGGGGTTGGGGTTGGTGCTTTTCATCTGCGGAAGCACGTCCAGGTATTCCTGAATTTTAGCTGCATCAGCCTGGCAGGCCTGACAGTGTCGCAAATGATCCGAAATCTGCTGATGGAGAACCTGTGGGGTCTTGTTTTCCAGGTAGTCCATAAGGTGTTGATGGGTGACGGAACAATCCATTTGGGGGGAATTTAGGACCATTAGACACGGGACTTTCAAAAAACTTGCGCTGCAAAGTTTTTTTTAAAATTATCTTCTTGGATCTAGATATTTTGTGTTTTTACTGGAATGATTTGGTGAGGGTCAGCATGATGACGGACTCTTTTTCCGTACGGGCAGTGAATATAATTCGTAAGAGCACTTGTGGCATCAACACTTCAGGCACTTGATTCTAAGCATATGAAAAAAACAATTCTCCTTCTGGTCTTCCTGGCCATCATTAAAATCTCTTCGGCGCAGTGGACTGCCATTGATTCCTTTGCGGTACAATCGGTTTGTTTGGTGCAACCCAACGACGGCTGGGCGTTTGGTAGCGATTTCCGGCATTGGGATGGCGCATCCTGGTATACTGCTTTACGGGATACGTCATTTTGGGCAAGTGTCAGTTGTTTTACATCCCCCGGCGATGGTTGGGTTTTTGGTTGGCAGGATAGTGTTTATCGCTACGATGGAACCTCCTGGACTAAGCACTATACGGGCCATCCGTCGATCTGGTCCTGTGATTTTTTTGACAGCCAGAATGGATGGGCCTGTAAGATATCTAATTATGTTTACCGATATCAGAATGGTACCTGGACAACGACACCACTTAATCTGCCTGCTTCATCCAGTGGGTATTATATTGCCGGGATCAAGGCCACCGGAACAAGCACAGCCTGGATGGGAGTTACGAAGTCTAGCAGTACGCCCTGGCCAGATACCTCGTACATGTTGCAGTTTCATAACGGTCAATGGGTGATGGATACCTGTCTGGCCGGATTTGTAATCCGAAACATCGATTTCACAGATCAGAATCACGGTTGGGTTCTTGGCTACGACGATACGTGGATGACATATCTGTTAAAGTATAATGGTTCGAACTGGGTTGTCGATGCCACCTTGGGTCCCTACAGGGATGGTGGTGCCGTGTGCATGTACAACAATTCTTTAGGATGGGCTGCAGTAGGTATTATAGATGATTACTATATATATGGGTACAATGGTTTTGGCTGGTATCTGCAGGATACCTTGCATTGGCCTGTGACGCAGCTTTCATTTGCGGATCCGCTGAATGGTTTTGCATTGGCCATAAATAATTCGCATATTCAGAATCCGCCCAATAAGCTATTTTTAACTACCAGCGGCGGATTGGGCGTTGAGAATGCATCAGGGGCACCCGACTTCACCCTGAACATATTCCCTAATCCTGCCAGGGATAAGATTATGGTTGAGTTTTGGCAACAGCCAAAGGCCGACCTTCGGGTGTTTGGCCTATCCGGTGAGTTGCTGCTCCGGCGGGAAGCCATGCCCGGGTGTACCGAAGTAGACATCCGAGGTTTGCCGGCCGGTATGTATCTGCTTGAAGTCAATAGTCTGCGGGGAACAACACAAACGCGTTTCATTAAAGAGTAAGGGTGTTCGACACCGGCGGCTTTTGAAAAATTTTATGGTGCGCAGGTTTTGTGGCCGGCGCATTTTTTTTCGCCCTCAGCAAAACTTTCATTATTTTCGCCCTGCGTTCCAATATTACATAATGTAAACATCATTACAATGATCAATAAACAACTCATGCACCCCGACAGCATTGTGGTGGTCGGTGGCTCCAACGAAATTTCCAAGCCCGGTGGCAAGATCCTGAAAAATATTATCGATGGGGCTTTCGCGGGAAAGCTCTACGTCGTGAACCCCAAAGACCCTTCGGTGCAATCCACACCAACCTTCGCCCGCGTGGAAGACCTTCCCTCGTGCGACCTGGCGGTGATGGCCATTGCCGCACGCCACATACCGGCCGCGGTGGAGGTGCTTATTCGCGAAAAGGGCACCCGCGCCTTCATCATCCTCTCCGCTGGTTTCAGCGAAGAGAGCGAAGAAGGCCGAAAATTAGAGAAACAGCTGGTCGATATGATCAACAGTGTAAACGGTGCCTTAATCGGCCCCAACTGCACCGGCATCCTGACCCCCCATCATCATAGCATCTTCACCCTGCCCATCCCCAAACTAAACCCGCTGGGTTGTGATTTTATCACCGGCTCCGGCGCCACCGGCTGCTTTATCATGGAAGCCGGTATTCCCAAGGGACTCACCTTCGCCAACGTTTTCAGCGTGGGCAACAGCGCGCAGATGGGTGTGGAGGAAATTCTGGCTTACCTCGACGAATCCTATGTGCCCGGCGAAAGTGCCCCGGTGAAGTTACTCTACGTTGAGAACATCCGTAAACCGGAACTGATCCTGAAACACGCGTCCTCCCTGACCCGCAAAGGATGCCGAATCGCCGCCGTTAAGGCCGGAAGTTCGGAAGCCGGCAGCCGCGCAGCCTCTTCGCATACCGGCGCCATGGCCAGCCCCGATGTGGCCGTGGAAGCCCTCTTCCGTAAAGCCGGTATCGTCCGCTGCTTCGGCCGTGAAGACCTGATTGCCGTCGCCAGCATCTTTATGCACCCTCCTCTGAAAGGGAACAAGATCGCCATCATCACCCACGCCGGAGGCCCCGCCGTCATGCTCACCGACGCCCTGTCCAACGGCGGCATGCAGGTCCCCCATATCAACGGCAGCGATGCCGAAGAACTGCTGGCTAAGCTATTCCCTGGCTCCAGCGTGGCCAATCCCATCGATTTCCTGGCCACCGGCACCGCTGAACAACTGGGCGAAATCATTGACTACACCGACACCCGCTTTTCCAATATCGACGGTATGGCCGTCATTTTCGGCACACCTGGACTGTTCCCTCTCTTTGATGTTTATAAAGTGCTGGATGAAAAAATGAAAAAGGCCGCGAAACCGGTATACCCGATTCTGCCTTCGTTGCTTACAGCCAGAGAGGAAGTAGAAGCGTTTATCGCCAACGACCGCATCAATTTCCCCGACGAGGTGGTCTTCGGTAATGCCCTTTCGCGCGTGTACCATACCCCCGCACCCCAGCCGGAAAAGCCTGTCCAGCCTGCCGTAGACGTGGCCGCCGTCCGCGCCGTCATCGATGCTTCTGCCGATGGCTACATCAGTCCGGCCGCTATTCAGTCCCTGCTCGACGCCGCCGGCATCCCCCGCGCCGGCGAAGCGGTGGTGACCAACAACGCGGATGCCCGCGCGGCCGCTACAAAACTGGGCTTCCCGCTGGTGATGAAAGTGGTGGGGCCTGTTCACAAAAGCGATGTGGGCGGCGTGGTATTGAATGTAAAAGACGTGGAAACCGTCGAAAAAGAATTCGAACGCATGATCCGCATCAAAGATACCACGGCTATCCTGATGCAGCCGATGCTTTCCGGAATGGAACTTTTTGCCGGCGCTAATCGCGAACCCAAATTCGGTCACCTCATCCTCTGTGGTATGGGCGGCATCTTTATCGAAGTTCTTAAAGATGTATCGGCCGGACTTACGCCGCTTGGAAACGATGAAGCCCTGCAAATGATCCGTAAACTGAAAAGCTACAAAATGCTGGAAGGCGTGCGGGGCCAGCAGGGCGTGAATCCCGAAAAACTGGCCGATGTGATCGTGCGCTTATCCGCCTTGCTGCAGGCGGCGCCGGAGATTGCCGAGATGGACCTGAACCCCTTGCTGGGTAAGGGTGAGCAGGTGGTGGCTGTCGACGCCCGCATCCGCCTTGAGCGCTAATGTAGCAAACCCGCTGAATACATCGAAAAAATCAACTTTATGAAACGCAGCGACCTATACTTTATCCTGATTGTACTGCTGATCCTGTTTCCGTTTATTCCCATCCCCTGGCTGAAAGAACAACTGCAGGATCCCTTTCTTTATAACGAAAGTTACTGGGTCATCACCAGCTTCATCAAATTCGCGCTCCTGGCCACCCTCGGAGAGGTGCTCGGACTGCGCATCAAATCCGGCGGTTATAAGCTGAGCGGTTTTGGTGTGCTGCCCCGCGCCCTGGTGTGGGGTGTCCTCGGCATCACCATCAAGATGGCCATGGTGGTCTGCGCCGCCGGCGTTCCGGCCTTCCTCGCGAAGTCCTGTGCCATGCCCGATGCACTCAGCGCGATGAAAGCCACGGACGTTCTGGAAGCCGCAGGCCTCGGCCTCGGGGGCGTTCGCATCCTCACCGCGTTTTGCATCAGCGTGTTCATGAACATGACCTTTGCGCCTGTGATGATGACCTTCCATAAAATTACCGATACCCACATCGTCGACCATGGCGGAACCCTCGCGGGATGCCTGCGTCCGATAAACATGGGCGATATTTTTACGCGGATCAACTGGAAGGTGCAGTGGAATTTTGTCTTCAAAAAGACCATCCCGTTTTTCTGGTTTCCTGCGCACACCATTACCTTCCTGCTGCCGGGTGAATACCGCATCGTATTTGCTGCCATATTGGGCGTTGCACTGGGACTGATCCTCGCCCTGGCCAGTCATAAAGGTAAAGGATGAGAACCCCCACGCTCCTCCGCAGCTTGTGCTGCCTGCTGGTCATCGGGGCGGCCTCACCACTGCGACTTGCCGCGCAGAATGGGGCAGGGGAGCAGAATACGCCATGGTCGCTGAAGTGCTCCGGTTTTATTAAAAATGATATTTGGTGGGATACCCGCCAGGTCTTCACCACCCGTGAAGACCTCTTTCTTTTTTACCCCGCCAACCGCCGCCTTGACGCGGCCGGTCAGGATATCAACAAGGCCATGGTGTATAATTTTTCGGCCATGACCACGCGCGCCCTTCTCACGTTTAAAACCCCGGATGTGTTGGGAGCGAAGGTCAGTGGCGCGATCGAAGGCGATTTCTCCGGCGTCTCCAACGGCGATATCAACGGACTGCGTCTGCGGCATGCCTACGGAAAACTGACCTGGCCGCATCTCGAAGTGATGGCCGGCCAGTACTGGCATCCACTGTTTTCGCCGGAGGTCCTGCCCCGCATCGCCTCCCTGAACACCGGCGCACCCTTCCAGCCGTTTATCCGCAATCCGCTGCTCAGCCTCACGGGGCAATGGGGCCCGTTTTCCTTGCTGGGAGCGGCCATCATGCAGCGCGACAACGCCAGCGACGGCCCCGGCGGATTGAGTCCAAACTACATCCGCAATGCCGCGGCTCCCAATGTTCACCTGCAGTTTCGCTTTCGCGGTAAGCATCATACCGCCCTGCTGGGAGGCGATTACAAATGGATCAAACCTTATCAGGTCTATCATCTGGGCATAGCAGAGCAGAGGCTGGGGTCTTTTGCCATACTCGCTGCCTACAAGATGGAGTACGGGAAATTCTCCCTGAAACTTAAAAGCATCCTCGGCCAGAACCTTACCGAGCACCTGATGCTTGGGGGCTACGGCGAAAAGGCCTTGGCCAACCCCCTGGCAGAGCCCTCATTCACACCCACAAATCATCTTTACGCCTGGGGCCAGTGTGCCTACGGAGATAAGATTCAGGTGTACCTGTTTGGCGCTTACGCGCGAAATTTCGGCACCTCCGCACGAACCAACGGAATCCTTTACGGACGCGGAAACGACGTGGCCTGGCTGGCCCGCGTGACACCCGGTGTGTGCGCGACCTTTGCAAAACTTGAGGTTTTTCTGGAAACGGAATATACCGTAGCCGCTTACGGCCAGCCCGATTTGTACGGCCGGGTTCAGAATACCTCCAATGTGGCCAACCTGCGTCTGCTGTCTACGGTATTGTATTATTTTTAAATGCTACGTATGAAAAACAATGTATCCCTTTCCCTGCTACTGGTTTTATGGCTGTTGAGTGGCGGCCTCGTGGGCGCACAGCAATCATGCGTGCTCGCCGAAAACGGAAAAAGCCGCTACACCATCGTGTTACCCGCCGATCCGACACCACAGGAAGTCCGCGCGGCCGGCCTGTTTCAGCAAACGCTCAAAAAAATGTGCGGAGCCGAACTTCCGATCCTTCGCGCCCCACAGAAGAAAAATGCGTTTGAAGTCCTGATTGGCCGTGCGGCCCACAACGATGCCGCGCTGTCAACGATCCTTCCCACCCTGAGGGAAGATGATTACTGGTATGCCACCCGGGGTAGCAAACTGCTGATTACCGGCGGTTCCCGTAAAGGTGTTATCTACGGCGTTACCTCCCTTCTCGAAGATGAGCTCGGGTACCGCAAACTGACCGTGAATGCGGAATACGTTCCCCTTCTCACGAAAGTGAGCTTGCCCTCCATTGAAAAATCAGAACAAGCGGCTGCAACCATCCGTATTGTGCAGACGGCCATGGCCGAAGATGAAGATTACCGCGATTTTCGTAAGCTTGCACTGATCGGGGAGTACTGGAACGACGGCGACTGGCGGGGCTACTACGTGCATACCTTTGAGCGACTGCTGCCGCGGGAGACTTATTTCGAAAGCCATCCGGAATACTTCTCACTTGTGAACGGCCAGCGTATTCCATACGGTCAACTGTGCCTCAGCCATCCGGATGTCCTGAAGATCACCATTGACCAACTGCGCTCTGAAATGGCCGCCCATCCGTCTATTCGCTACTGGTCCGTGAGCCAGAACGATAATTTCGAACATTGCCAGTGTGCGAAATGCCGGGCCATCGATTCGCTGGAAGGATCACCGGCCGGGCTCATGCTGCGTTTTGTGAACGAAGTGGCCCGCGCCTTTCCCGACAAGGTGATTACGACCCTGGCTTATCAATACACACGCACACCGCCCCGGATCACCAAACCCGAAAAAAATGTGATGATCACCCTTTGCACCATTGAACTCGACCGCTGTCACCCCATCGAGACCAATCCGGCCGGCGCTTCCTTTGTGAGCGATATTAAGGGATGGAGCCAGTTGACCTCGAATATTATGCTGTGGGATTACGAGGTGCAGTTTACCAATTACCTCTGTCCTTTCCCGCTCTTTCATACCTTGCAACCCAATATTCAGTTTTTTGACCGCTATGGCGTAGATGCGCATTTTCAACAATGCAATGCCCAACATAATGTGGAATTCTCAGATCTGAAATCCTACTACCTTAGCCATTTGCTCTGGAACCCCGATGAAACCAGTGAAGCGGTGCTGAATGATTTCTTTACGTATTATTATGGCGATGCGGCTCCTTACGTACGTCAGTATTTCGACCGCATCCACGCTGAATGCATCAACGCCGGCCAGTTGCTGGATATTTACGGTACGCCCGTCCATTATGCCAATACCTTCCTCACGGCTGATCTGCTGAAGGAATACAACGCTGCTCTCAACCTTGCGGAGGAGGCTGTGAAGGACCATCCTGTCCTCCTCGAACGCGTGGCTCTGCAGCGCCTGCCGCTGATGTACGCCGAAATGGAAATCGGAAAAAGTGATCTCTTCGGTCCCCGCGGATGGTACGCGGAAACGGCGGGAGGACAGTTCACGGTGCGTCCGGGCATGCGCCGCATGCTGGATGATTTTTACGCCATCGCCCTGCGAAACAAGGTTATCAACCTGAACGAGAACGGGCTTACCACGGAATCCTGGTACCAGAGTACCCTGCGTTTTATCGATACCCAGGTGCAGGGCAACCTGGCCTTCCGTAAAAACGTAAGTTGCCGGCCGCAACCCGACAAGCGATACTGGAACAAGGGACCGCAAACCCTCACCAATGGCGTCAAGGGAACCGATGATTACAAGATTAACTGGCTGGGTTGGGAAAACAGCGATGCTGAGCTGGTCCTTGACCTCGAAAAACTACAATCAATCCAGACGGTGAGCCTGGGCTCCCTGCAGTATCCGAAATCCTGGATCATCCATCCCGTGCAGATCGCCCTGAGCTGGTCGCCTGACAGCCTGAGCTGGAGCACACCTATACAACTGCAGCAAATGCCCGACAAGGCTCTGGACCGCCATATCCGCGACTTCACCTGGACCCCCGGCGGCGTCAGCGCCCGCTTCCTGAAATTCACTATTACTGCAACCAAAACCCTCCCCCTATGGCATAACTACAGCGGCAAACTGTCGTGGTTCTTCCTCGACGAAATCGTTGTCCGGTAGAGGAGAGTCGAAAGTCGATAGTCGATAGTCGAAAGTCAAAGAAGTTAACATTACCGATGGCGTTGTTGAGTTAGAACAGTAATGAACCCCTATCAAATATAACCCACTGCTGGCTTTAGTTTTTAATTATTAATTTTTAATTTGTATTTTCTCCCATCTCATAAATATACCTCATTTCCCAATTCCTTTTCCTTATTCCCTATTCCCTATTCCCTAATTATCATGGACAACCGATTCTTCTCCCTCCTCCGTCCCCTGCTCGACTACCTCGATTCAGGCCGGGTATTTCGCACCTTTTTTCGCTGGATATACATCCTGATGGCGGTGCTAAACCTCTTGCTGCCGATCTACCTGCTGGTATCGTCGCTGCACAATAAAATTTACGAATCGGCGGGCATGGGTCTGCTGGTCTTCATTCTCGCCTGGCTGCTGCTGGCCGGTATCGGCTGGTTCGGCTTTATGCTCTGGTGGAACCGGCATTACAAGGT
>CAZPDS010000039.1:19387-25177 GCA_964585485.1 uncultured Bacteroidales bacterium | reverse complement strand
GTGGATGTTGATCATGATTTCATGTAAACGCTGATCTACTTCCTTAGCACTCCAGCTAAGTTTTGAGGAGTTCTGCGACATTTCCAGACCGGAAGTGGCAACACCACCTGCATTAGCTGCTTTTCCAGGAGCGAAAAGGATTTTCTTTTCATGGAAAATTTCGATGGCTTCAGGAGTGGTAGGCATGTTCGCACCTTCACAAACGCACCAGCAACCATTGTTTACAAGGTTCTGAGCGTCTTCCTTGCCAAGTTCGTTCTGGGTTGCACAGGGGAGGGCGATGTCGCACTTAACTTCCCAGGGACGTTTACCCTGAACAAATTTTGAATTCGGGAACTGATAGGAGTATGGTTTAACAATATCCTGGTTGCTGGCACGCAGTTCCAGCATATAGTTAATCTTTTCACCGGAAATGCCATCGGGATCATAGATGTAACCGTCGGGACCAGAAATGGTCACAACTTTACCACCTAATTGGTTCACCTTGGTAACAGCACCCCAGGCCACGTTGCCAAAACCGGAAACGCAAACAGTCTTGCCGTTGAAATCGGTGCCTTTGGTCTTCAGCATTTCAGCTGCGAAGTATACGTTACCAAAACCGGTAGCTTCGGGACGTACCAGACTGCCACCCCAGTTCAAACCTTTGCCGGTCAAAACACCAACATGCTCCTGGGTGAGTTTTTTGTACATACCAAACATGTAACCGATTTCTTTGCCACCCACACCAATGTCACCAGCCGGTACGTCGGTTTCGGGTCCAATGATCTTCCATAATTCCAGCATGAAAGCCTGGCAGAAACGCATGATTTCAGCGTTGGATTTGCCTTTGGCATCAAAATCAGAACCGCCCTTGGCACCGCCCATCGGCAAGGTGGTCAGGCTGTTCTTGAAAATTTGCTCAAATCCGAGGAATTTCAGGATGCTGAGGTTTACACTCGGGTGGAAACGCAGACCGCCCTTGTAAGGACCAATCGCCTGGTTAAACTGTACGCGGTAACCGAGGTTAACATGAACCTGTCCCTTATCATCAACCCAGGGTACTTTAAAGGTCAAAATACGATCCGGCTCTACAATGCGATCGATAATACCAGCGGCTTCCAGCTGCGGATTCTCGTTCACAACTTCTTCAATAGATTCCAGCACTTCGCGAACTGCCTGCAAAAATTCTTTTTCTCCCGGATGTTTCTTTTCCAGGTCGTTCATCATTTTATCTACGTTCATCACTTTTTAATTTAAAAATTTAACTATTAGTTGATTAGTGTAAATGTTACGTTCTTTACCTTGGTATTGTTACAAAAATAACAATGCAAAAATACACTTTTTTAGATTGGGTGATCAAAAAAGCCGAAAAATTATTTCTTCAAATAAATTATTCTAAATCAGTTTACTAAAATTCACGCGATAGAAGGTTCTTCGGATGATACTAACTCGCTTCAATTGATGATTTTAGGTCGTGAGCACCCGCACACATAGGGGCTTTCAGTCCGTACCTTTAGGTGTGGGTTTAAAAACAACTCCTATGCTTTTATGACCGTCGAGCTTAATCTGCAAGGGTTTTTCAAAACGGACGTGGCGAACAAGCTCGTCTTCATAGACGGCCGGCAACCGGTTTAGATATTCTTCATCAAAATAGCCATCGTTAATGTAGGTGTTGATGGTCAGGTAACCCACCCGGAAGGCGGTTAGGTTGTGGAAAAAGTGAGTGCCCTGGCTGGGGTCAATACGGTAGTGCTGAAGACCCGACTCGATGATGAGCCGCGCCTGGGATATCTGTGCCCAGCGTACCGGTACACCGAGCCAGGGATCGCTGGAACCCCACCGGCCCGGCCCCAACAGGATATAGTTCTCCTGTCGTTCGGTGAAACCGGCGTTGATCTGCTCAATGCGCAACGCAATTTCCGGGTTGTAAGCGGCATCAAAAGCCGCCGTGCGCAAGTAAACAAAGTCGCGGATATCATTAATGATTCCGTTCCCCAGCGCTGTTGTTGAATATAGTATGGTGTCTGATTTCGCCACCCGCTCGAGTTTTTCGTGGATGATCTCCTTGTTTTCAACAATGGGGCGGATCTGCAGAAAATTGAACAGCGCCGGCGTTCCTTGCGGCACGTTCAACTGGGCGGCAAATTCAATTTCCACCGGCGTGTTCATCTCCCGCTGTCCGATCTCCAGCAAGAGCTTCAAAATGTCGGCAAGCGGAAAGGTGTTGTAATTCAAGATTTTTGAGAACGTAATGATCCTTCTTCCCGGACTGCTAATCCCATCGCGCAACATATTGTTCTCGAAATCATGCGTGGAGGCAATGTGCTTCAGGCATTCTTCGGCCCCGGAGTCGCCCACAGGAAGCCGCAGCAAATTCACCCCGTCGTCCACCGATGGCTTAAACGCATTTTCCCGCAGATCGAGGGCGAAAAAGTATTTTTGCGTTTCCCGCAACGCGATGTCAACGGAACTTAGCTGCATGATCCGTTGCGGCCAGGCGGGCGAGAAGCGGATGCTGGCCCCCCCGTCTACAATGTATTTCCCAAGTCCCATGGCCAGGTTCACCACCCCATCTTCGGCTTTCTCGGGATGCAAAGGATAGAAATTGATGGAACGAGCGACGCCCGATAGCGTTGGATAGTATTGGTCTCCACAGGGTGCTCCGCATACTTCCTGAAGTATGATGCCCATCTTTTCTTCATCGATGACGTTGGAAGTGGCGGTCATGTAGGCTTTGCTGTCTTTGAAAAAAACGGAGGCGTACACGCACTTGATCGCACAACTGATTTGTTCCAGAAACTTCCGTTCATCAGCAATCCTCGGAACCATGTACGTGGAGTAGATGCCCGCGAATGGCTGGTAATGGCTGTCTTCGAGCAGACTTGAGGAACGAATGGCCAGCGGTTTTTTTACAACCGAGATGAAGGCCATCAGGTCTTCATGGATGCGAAAGGGGAGACGCCCACGCGTGAAGGCGTGCAGAATCTCTTCATCGCTGGCATCGGATAAAGCAATTTTGTATAGCTTGTTGCTCTCCATGAATTCTGAAAAAATATCCGTGGTGAGCACAACGGTGCGCGGTATAGTGACCAGCACATTGTTAAAGCGGTCGATAATCCGGTTACGTTTTAACAGCGAACTGATAAACGCCAACCCCCTTGCTTTCCCGCCCAGGGATCCATTCCCGATGCGGGCGAAAAAAATGTACTCGTCAAAACTCTCTTTCTTGAATTCCGCAATAATCCCACGCCCTTTTACCAGCCTGAAGTTGGCGATGGTGTCGAAGAGATAACGCTTTACTTCGTCAATGTCTTCAAAATCTTCCGGACGCGCATATTTGAATACTTTACCCAATTGAAATAACGCCCGTGCATTCAACCATTTCGAAAAATGATTTCGCTCAATGTGATATTTAAGCGTCTCATCGGGTATCTCAAATATTTTTTGCTGTAAGGTCATCAGGTCCGGTGCCCGGTCAATTTCCTGCAGCGTGGATGGATTTATGAATATGAAATCACCAAAGGCCATCTGGCTGTTGATGAATTCGCGAAGCTCGAACGACAGTGATTTCGAATACTTGTGAAGATAGCCAACCTTCAGCTTGTTCGCCACTTCCCGGTTTTTGATGTCGGACGATTGAACCAGGATGGGCATGAACGGGTCTTCCTGTTTAACCCGTTCGATCAGAGCAATCCCCGCAAAGGTATCCAGTACCCCGTCTTTCGGATACCGCATGTCCGTAATGATGCCGAGCATATTGTGCTTGTACTTCTCGAAGTATTCAATAGCATCTTCATAGTTCGTAGCGTGCAATACCTTTGGCCGGCCGCGCATGCGAAGCATCTTCTGATGCTCGTTGAGCCCCTCTGTCATAAATTCTTTCGACTGCTTAAAAATGAGTTTGTAAAGATTGGGTAGGTAAGAGGAGTAATAGCGTACCGAGTCCTCAACAAGCAGTATGGTTTGTATGCCGATCTCTTCAACATCATACTGCACGTTCATTTTATCTTCGATCAGTTTGATGATCGCCAGCAAAATGTCTGCATTGCCGAGCCAGGAAAAAATGTGATCGATTGCCGATAAATCGCTGCTCCCAAGCTGAAGGTTGACTTCCCTCGAAAAGGGCGTGAGTACCACGATGGGCTTGCGCGGATACTTGGTTTTGATTTTCCGGGGCAGTTCGAAGGGATCTCCCACGCTAAGCATGGTGATGATGAGGTCGATGTTTTCCTTGTGCAGAATCTCAAACGCATCTTCAGGCGTGGTTGCCTGCAGCAGCCGCGGTGGATACCGAAGGTTCAGCGAAACGTATTCGTTGAAAATCTGCTCATCAATACGGCCGTCTTCCTCCAGCATGAAGGCATCATAGGTGCTGCAAATCAGCAGTACATGATAGATGCGTTTCTGCATCAGTAGTTTAAAAGAGACGTCTTCAAAATAGTCTACAGAGGGTATAATCGGCTTTTTACGCATAAAGGAGGCTTCGTCTTAAGGTTTACAATGATAAGAAAAAAATCGTGCTAAAGCAAAAAGCGTTCGGCTTCCCCGGGGCTGTTGATGCGGAAACGGATTAAAGCAAGCTCTTGTCCCTCCCATGCAGCCGACAGACAAACCGTTTGACCTAGCATCTGTTTCCACTGCCCCGTGAGAGAGGAAGATTCATGAATGTGTCCGTGCAGTGTCAGCCGGGGTTGAGTTTTTTCAATAAATTGCCGGATGGCAATGCTGCCTACATGTACATCCAACGGAACGCCATCGAAACTTTTTCCGTCCAGTCCCGCCCGGTCAAGATGCGTATTGTAGGGCGGTGCATGAAAAAGAAAAATCGTTTTTTGGGGATTGCAGCCACCGGCAAGCTTTTCAAGATCCTCTTTTATGGTGGCAAAGCGGGCTTCATCGGGGGCTGTTTCCACTGTCCGAATACCCTCCGTGGGCGGGATGCTCCCCGGATCCGTATAGCGGCTTACATCGTAGCGCTCCCAGTCTTTTAGCAAGAACGGCGTGGGCGGCACGTAAGCGTAACCGGCAATCTCAAGGTCGCCGTAGGACTGTTTTTGAAAATGCAAGTAATGAAAGAGCCCACGCCGCTCGCCTTGCCTTAAGGTGGATTCGAAAATACGGGGGTCATCATTCCCGGGAATCAGCCCCAGAACTGGATACTCATCGTCCAGTTCATCCACTAATTTTTGTAGTTCAGGAAACAAATAGCTGATGAGAAAATCATCCGCATTTCGCTGTCGCGGATGGGGCAACAAATCGCCACCCAACAGCACCAGCCCTGGCTTTTGCATTCGCACTTCGCGTAGCAGTTTTTCATAACGCTGCTGCCGCCCATGTAAATCACTTACAAAAAAACAGAGGTCGTTCATTGTTTTGTTCATCCGGAGATATACCACTCGTTATCGTTTTCGCCAGTGGATGCCGTACCGCAACAAAGGCGTCTATGCCTTGAGATTTCCGGACTTCTGCTACCGGGCCTGGTCATCGTTCTCGGTGTAGGAATCCGGCTCAGTACGCGGCTTTTTCGTGAGCATCTTGATGAAATAATACAGGGTGATCGCGGTGAAAATTACCTCAACGGTGATCATAAGTATCAGTGCGGATGTATTCATGTTCATAAGTGTTTAGGTTCGTTGTCAGGTCTGTTTCAATGTCGCTGGTTTACAATGTGCCCGCCCGTTTTCGTTTTATGTACGCTTTAAAGACCATCAGCATAATGGTGAGAAAAACCAGGGTGAGCAGTAGTCTCGACATGTCTACATAAAAAATATTGTTGATAGATCCTAGTTAATAAAATTTATGTCAAGAATT
>CAZPDS010000039.1:0-19377 GCA_964585485.1 uncultured Bacteroidales bacterium | reverse complement strand
TAAAAAATATTGTTGATGATGGAACCCTTGTACAGCGGATCCCCGATTTTAATGTTCTGTCCGGGCGTTACCACGAGTTGTGCACCGGGTCCAAAGGGCACGTCTGCATAAGTAGTTTCCATCTTTTCATTCACGCTTTCAATACGGATAAAGGGGCGTTCTTCCTGCTGAAATATCGTGTCGATCCGGCCCGCCGTTTCTGCATAATAGGTGTTGCTGAAATAGTCGGAATTGGGCCCTGCACCTAAATGCAGTATGTGCCCAATAATGCTTTCGTTGTGAAGCCGGTAACCGCCCCTGTAAAGCGAGGCCCAGTCGTCGTTGGCCGGGCGGATCAGCGAACCGGTAAACACGGTGATCAGCATCAGGGGCGTCACGAATTTTATAATGTACTTGTAAACGCCCGCAACACGAATATCCGCCCCATCCGTTATTTCTGCCCAGCCCTTTTTCATGCCAAAGAACCAGGCAAACAAGATGGTCTCAAGCATGGCAAACACCACCAGCGAGACCGTCCCCGCCCAGTAATCATATTCGTCGAAGACTCCCATCTGAAAGAACAGAACCGTGGGTAAACCCAGCACCAGCACCGAAAAGCCAAAGGCCCAGGCGGCCGATCTTCGTCCCCAGTTGAATTCGTCGCGCAGGAAGGACATAACGGGTGTCCCCATGGCGAGAGAGGAGGTAATCCCGGCGAAAAACAACAACCCGAAAAAGGCCAGGCCCGCCATGGCGCCAAGCAGCGGACCCCACTGCTGGAACAGGTAAGGCATGGTGCGGAAACCAAGACCAAAACCGCCGGTGGTGGTCAGTTCAACTACACGGTCGATGCCAAGATAACCGATGGAAATCGGAATGATGATCGCCGAACCCAGCACCACTTCAACAAAGCCGTTCATCCAGCCGGCCGACATGGCATTGAGCGCGATGTCGTCTTTCTTCTTCACATAACTCGCGTAACACTGAACAGAGCCTTGTCCAAGCGATAGGGTGAAGAAGATCTGCCCGGCGGCCGACAACCAGACCTTTGGGTTGCTCAGTGAATCGAACTGCGGGGTCCATAAAAAGTCTAATCCAACCGTGCCGTCGAAGACCGCTCCCTGTTCACCGGCTTTCATCGTGATGCCTTTGATGGCCAGAAAAATGCCGAATAAGATAAGGAGCGGCATGCCGATTTTGGCGGCTTTTTCTACGCCACCACTTAGGCCTTTGCTTAAGATCCAGGTGTTGAGAAAGAGGCACAACAGGAAGAACAGGACAGCTTCAAAAGGGATGCCTGTGGTGGAGGTGAATATGTCGAGGTAATTGCTGAAAAAATTTGCAACGCTGGCCTGATCCATGCCTCGGAAGGTGCCCACCAGGGAATGATACACGTAGGATAGCGTCCAGCTTTCAATGTAGCAGTAATAGGAAGCAATGGCGATGTTGGAGAAAATTCCGAAGACCCCAATATAAGTCCAGAATTTCATCTTGTTCATTCGGCTGAAGGTGAGTGGCGTTGTGTGGTAACCGTATTGGCCACCGTAACGGCCAACGCCCCATTCAATAAACAACAGGGGAATACCCATCAGAAAAAAACACACAAGATAGGGTATGATGAAGGCCCCGCCCCCATTTTGAATGGCCTGAACCGGGAATCGTAAAAAATTTCCCAGGCCGACGGCATTGCCGGCCATTGCGAGGACTAATCCTAAACGGGATCCCCACGCTTCGTTGTTAGCTGCCATGAATGTTGATTTGGTGTGGTTGGTATGCAGCGTAAAAATAATGAAATTTCAGTATCCTGGCCGACAAATATAAATTTCTTCCGGCCACCGCGCGGCGGAAGGCTGATCGTATAAATGTTGTAAAGGTAGAGTTACTCGCCTTTGATGCGTCCCCCGGGGCGGACGAAGATGTTTATCCAGTACTTCAGGTGCCACAAAACATGAAAGATGGAGATGACGGCCATGGCAATACCGAATTCGACATGGTAGTATAGCAAGGTGGCAAACCAGCTCAGTTTAAAATTGTAGTTCAGTTGTATGGCAAGAAAAAGCCCGAGAAGTCCGCTGACAAGAAAGGTTAGCAATAATATGCCGTTCCAGATTTTTCGATGGGTGGATTTTTTGATGACATCACGGCGGGCGGCAAAGAATGTAAAAAGGTACAAAGCGAGTGTTGTAACAAACAGTAAGATGACGTCGTACTTCGGTTTAGCGGGCATGGGTGATGTTTGCTGCACAGGGGCGGGCGAAAGTACATGCTCCGGTGAACGCACGGCTTTTTCGTCGATGCGCTCCGCTGCTGTGGGAAGGACCGCCTCACGGGGCGTCGTGGCTTTATCCTGTGCGCCTTTGTGGATCCTGGCCAGGCTGTCAGCACATCTTTTTTCCGCCGCCAGAGCCGCTGAGGCAGCAATTGAATCGACGCAGTGCTGCCGCTTTTGCAACAGTGCATTCGACCAATAGGAGTAATCACAGTAATGGTCACCATCCTGGTCGACATACATGCCACAGAGTCCACGGCAATCATAAATTTTTCGCGGACAGGTTTGGGCAACGGCCGTGCTGTAGAGTAACAGGCCGACGATGATGAATAGAAATATTTTTTTCATGCGATGCGTACCCCCCAAATAATCGAGACCAAATTTCAGGGCAAAGATAGTAAAAAGAAAAAAAACGGATCGCAGCTGCTTAGGCCTCTGAGGCATGATCAATGAGGTCGGTCATAGCCGCGAGCTGATCGGGCGAATGCCATAGGATGGATGAATCCCGCCGGAACCACGTCATCTGCCGCTTTGCATAGCGCCAGGTGTTGGTGATGATTTTCTCGCTTGCTTCTTCGCGGGAACAATCCCCGTTAAAATACGAGAATAACTCCTTGTATCCAACGGTATTCAGAGCGTTTAGGTGGCGAAACGGATACAGCTCCCGGGCTTCGTTTTCCAGACCTGCGCTCAGCATAGCTTGTGTGCGCGTACGTATTCGCTCGATGAGAATCTCCTTGGGTAATTCCAAACCAATGCGGATTTGCTGAAAGGGCCGTGGAGCGTATTGTTGCATGCGTTGCGAGCTATAGCTGCGGCCGGTGGTCAGGCATACCTCCAACGCACGGATCAGCCTTCCCGGGTTTTTTAAATCAACCTGTGCGTAGTAGGTTGGATCAAGGCGGCGAAGTTGGTGCTGCAAAGCCTCAATGCCATCGGTTTGTAACGTCTGCTTCAGGGTGGTACGTACCTCCGGATCCGGGTCCGGTAGTACATCAATTCCCCGGCATACCGCGTCGATATACAAACCGCTGCCACCCGTAAGAAAGAGTAGGTCGTGGTGAAGGTATAATTCCTCAAGCCGCTGAAGGGCCTCGTTTTCGTAAACAGAAATATTGTATGCGTCGTGAATGCTGAGTTGCCCAATGAAGTGATGTGGCACGCTTGCTTGCTCTTCGTGGGTGGGCATGGCGCTGCCAATCACAAGTTCCCGGTAAAACTGCCGCGAATCGGCGGAAAGGATTTCGCTCTTAAAATGGTGAGCCAGTTGGAGTGTAACTGCTGTTTTTCCTACTGCTGTAGGCCCGCAAATAACAATAAGGATTTTTCTTGCAGACAAGGGCGGCGGTATTATAGAGCTCAGAGCTTATCGTCGTAAAGTCCGTCCAGCAACTCCTCCGTCGACGGCTCGTCGTCATCTTCGATTTCGTCGGTAATTTCATCCTCAGCATCCGCTTCCTCGTCGCTGATCGGTACGGGTGGTTTTGCAATCAGTCCGGTACTCTTCACCACAACCGGATACTTCACTTTCTCATCGGCTTCAACAATTTTAAATAGCTCGATGAGAAAAGTATGCATTTTAAGAAAATCATAAATGTAGAGGATGCGCTGATGCGGGTCGTTGATGGTGTCCTTCAGTTTGGTGTTGCACATCATGGACACCGGTAGCACTTTTTTCTTTATCTGGCGTACGTCATCATATTCAGGTTCTTCTTCTTCGTTGCTGCCTAAGTCACATAGGCTAAGTTCCTGTTGCTTTTTCCAATTGCTGTCGCAGATATAGAAAGAGGCCATTTCACTAAGGTCGAAACCAGCCGATGTGGCGATGACCTTGTGAAATTCTTCAAAAGTCTGGTTGGGGGCAATGTCAATTTCCCTAAAAAACTGATCATTATCTTCAAGCAAAATCCTGAATTTGTAAATGCGCATAATCGTCCGTATTACTGTTATACCCTGATTTTTTTACAGGTTAAAGATACTATTATTTTTTGCGGGTAGCGTTCATATTTTTTTTTTCAACCCCATTTTAGCCCCTTCCTCCAGCATAAATTGAAAGGCGGCGTCGTATTCGTTGGGAATGACGCCTTCCAGAATGGCCTCACGTATGGCATTTTTGATAACACCCACTTCGTAGGAAGGCGGAATGCCGAAGGTGGCCATAATAATTTCGCCGGAGACCGGGGGTTGCCAGTTCCGAATCCGGTCTTTTTCTTCCACCTCGATGAGTGTTTTTCGCAGTATTTCAAAGTTCTTCATGAAGCCCTGCACTTTCGACATATTCTTCGATGTAATGTCGGCCTCTGCCAGCATCATCAGGTCATCAATGTCTTCGCCGGCGTCGAACAGCAATCGCCGTACAGCGCTGTCGGTAACGCCCTCTTCGGTAAGATTGGCCGGCCGCAGATGAAGCGAAATCAACTTTTGAACGTACTTCAGTTTCTCGTTCATGGGTAGTTTCAGGGCACGAAAAATTGAACCGGCCATTTTACTTCCCCGGTATTCGTGGCCGTGGAAGGTCCAGCCGATGCCCTTGACAAACCGCTTTGTCTGTGGCTTGGCAATGTCGTGCAACAAGGCCGCCCAGCGTAACCACAAATCTTCGGTCCGCCGCGAAATATTGTCAAGAACCTGGAGTGTGTGCTCAAAGTTATCTTTATGCCCTAGGGTATCCACGACATCAACACCGCGAAGGGCTTCGAGCTGTGGAAAGATGATGTTCAGCAAACCCGTTTCCGATAACATCCGGAAACCCTTGGAGGGGTAGGGCGAAAGTATGATCTTGTTGAGTTCGTCGGTGATGCGCTCAGCCGAAACAATGCGAATGCGCTCCGCGTTTTCGTGAATCGCCTCGTAACATTTTTTTTCAATGGAAAAATCCAGTTGCGTGGCGAAACGGATGCCGCGCATCATCCGCAAAGGATCGTCGGAAAAGGTAAGGCCGGGTTCGAGCGGGGTACGGATGATCCTGTCGCGGAGGTCGTTTAAACCCCCGAAGGGGTCTTCAAGTTTTCCATATTCCTTGCCGTTCAGCCGGAATGCCATTGCGTTGATGGTGAAGTCACGGCGATTCTGATCATCGGCTAATTTACCGTCTTCCACCAACGGCTTACGTGAATCGGCCCGGTAAGATTCCCGCCGGGCACCCACAAATTCAAGATCCAGACCCTCATGATGAATCATCGCCGTGCCGAAATTAGGGAAGACTTGCACCTGCTTATGGCCTGGAAGCTTTTTTGCAACGGCCTCGGCGAAATGAACCCCACTTCCCACCACCATGATGTCGATGTCTTTCGAGGGCCGCTGGAGAAACAAATCCCTGACATAACCGCCAATGAGAAAGGCGTCTATGCCCATCTCATCCGCTGCTTCGGCAATAAGCCGGAATAAAGGCGTGGCAAGTTCTTGTTTTATTTCCTCCGGAGTCATAGGCGTTATAAAGCGTTATCCACGAATGATCTTATAATCCCCGCTGGGTTCAAACTTAATAATGGTAGAGGGCTTTACTTCATCAATCTTTTCGTGGTACAAATTTACTACATAGTCGGCCGCTTCAATCACCCGAGGATCTATCTTGGTGAAAATCGGCGGTGCCGGATGTCCGGAAATGTTGGCAGAGGTGGCCACCAATGGCTTGCCAAACAGCGATACCATGCTTTTGCAAAATTCGTCGCGAACGATGCGAATGGCTACCGATCCGTCGGGATGCAGCAATTTTTTGCACAAGTTCCGGGCCCCGGGATAGATAACCGTTAAGGGCTTGTCGAAACTGTTGATAAGGTCTGCCGCAATATCCGGCACATGATCCACATAATCATACAGGCGCTCAAACTGATCCAGCAGGACAATAAATCCTTTGCTCTCCGGACGCTGTTTTATACTGAAGATCCGTTCTACAGGCTTTGTCATGGTTGCATCGCAGCCCAGCCCCCATATGGTATCAGTGGGGTATAAAATGACGCCGCCCTGCTTTAAAATTTCTACTGTTTTCAGAATTTCGTTTCGTGCCGCTTCATCTTTCATATGAAATTCGCTGAATTAATTTAGTAATAGGTATGCTGCCCGCGCATTTGAAGTGACGTTCCGGACAGCGTTGATGCCCGTGCAGACCGCAGGGGCGACACGCCAGCGGCTCCTCGGTCTCGATAACCACAGCTTCCGCCTGTAGCGGACCGAACCCAAAACCGGGGATGGTGCTGCAGAAAATTGCGGTGAGCGGCGACGCCGTGGCTGTTGCTAAATGCAAGGGCGCACTGTCGTTGGTGAAATTCATGCGGGCCCCTTTCATCAAGGCTGCTGTTTCCAGCAAGCTTAGCTGGCCGGCCAGATTGATTACCTCCGGTCCCTTGCTGGCCTGACGAATGGCCTCGAGCAAGGGTGAGTCCGTCGTACTCCCCGTTAAATAGACCTTGAACCCTTGCGGAAGGGCATTCAAAAAGGCGATCCACTTTTCGGCCGGAAATTGCTTGGTAAACCACAAGGAACAGGGCGCCACCGTAATGTAAGGTGCCGACTGGTATGCTTTCACCCGCTCCATGTCCGCCGTGGTGGGATATAGCGCCGGCATCGCGGCACTGCCTTCGTCCAGGGGCCCGAGTAGTAATTGATTGCGCCCGGTTTCGTGAAGTGGATGCGAACCACCGATACGATGCGCTACCCGAAAAGTGAAAAATAGTGACAGCGGATTTTGCTTAAAACCACTGCGAATGCGTGCTTTGCTAAAAGCTGTCAGAAAACCAGAGGAAAAATATCGATGCGGATTGATTACCCCATGATACTTGCTTGCCCTGATTTCCTGTAACAAGGCGAAAAGACCGCGGTATTTCCCCGCCCGCTTTTCCCAAATCAAAACCTTGTTTATATAAGGATGGCCCTGAAGTAGTCCTTCACAACCTTTTTTGACCAGAAAATCCAGACGCGCCTCCGGATAGCACTTATGCAACTTTTCAATCAGTGCCGTCGCCAAAATAACATCCCCGATCGATGCCGTTTGTATGACCAAAAACCGCTTATTGCTACCGTCATTTTCCATAATCAAGCTACAAACTTACTAATTTCAGGGCGGATGTTCGATGATTTAGCCCTCGACTCATAAAATTATTTCATAATCTATTCCGGCGGAGACCGTCGGACATGTTATCCCCATATGGGCTATGTTTGATGTTGATTTATGTCAACAAATACCTGAATACCTTAAAATCCACTGTTTTTCCTCACTTTCGGATGATTACCTTGTCGGAGGTTAACATTTTTTTTTTAACTTGTCACCCAAATTACAGCGATTATCGTAATTTTGCTGAACTATTCTACATTCTATATAGGATTAGTAGAGTAAAGAAATTTCACAGAACAGCCGCGCATTCGGTTTAGTAACGAAAAGAAATTTAATGGGAAAATATTACGATAAGCTTAGAGAGGACGTACGCTTCGTGGAAGGAATCTCCGCCTGCATTAACTGCGGAACATGTACAGCGATTTGTCCGGCAGCCACTTTTTTTAATTACGATCCACGTTCGATCGCGGATATTGTGCAAACCCGCGACGATGTGGAGATCGAAGCCTTACTGAAAGGGGATCAGATCTGGTATTGCGGCGAGTGCATGTCGTGCAAAACCCGCTGTCCGCGCGGTAATACACCCGGCCTTATCATCTGTGCACTGCGCTCCCTCTCGCAAGACCTCGGTTTCTTTACAGAATCTGAAAAAGGCCGTCAGCAACTTGCCGTTAAGCGTACGGTGGGCCAGTGGATACTGGATCACGGATACTGCCTTTATATGGAAGGAGCAGGCACGGATATTCATCCCGAACAGGGACCTGTCTGGGACTGGATCCAGACCAATTGGAAACCTCTGTTTGAACGCATGGGCGCAAATTATAAAGGCGATGGCCCGGGCATACTGCGCAAGATTCCGGAAGCCACCATGAATGAACTGCGCGAAATTTTCCGCGTTACCGGAGGGATACAGCGTTACGAGCAGATTGAAGCCTGTTCGGAAAAGAAAGCACAGGAAATGGGCCTTGCTTTCGATCAGAGTAACGATTGCGATTACTACCAGCACGTATATAAACACAACGATCGTCAAAAACATGAGTGCAGCCAATGAAACTGGAAGGTAAAAAACAATTATGGAAGGATTACCAGAAAGAAATCGCTGATGACCGCTATTTCTATGTGAGAAGTTGCGTACGACAGAATTTCTTCCCCGGATCCGAAACGGCTTTTCTGCGCATTATGCGCGAAGAGCTGGGAAAGGATGTGTATGAACATCCTTGTCATACAACCTGCACGGGTATTGCGTATCACGCGGATGTTGTGCCTTTCGATACGGCTATGACCGTGGTGGCCCGGCAGTTTGCCATGATGACCGAGGCAGGCTACACCAACCTGGTCCCGTCCTGTATCACGTCGTTTGGACTGTACACGGAGATTTTAGAAACCTGGCATCATTTCCCCGAGGTGGAAGCCCGTGTTCGCGAGTATCTGTACAAGGCTACGAAACGCGATTTTAAGGTTCCGCAAAACCTCGCCCACGCCAGCGATGTTATATACAAGTTCCGCAACGAAATCGCGGCTAAGGGGAAGTTTCGTCTGGTAAATCACGAAACAGGCCAACCCCTGAAAGTGGTTGAACACATTGGCTGTCACTACGCGAAAATGTTTCCGCACAAAGGTGTGGGTGGAGCCGAATACCCTTATGTGTTGGTCGGTATGGTGGAAGAATGGGGTGGGGAAGTGGTCGACTATCCTGAACGCCGCCATTGCTGCGGTTTTGGCTTTCGACAGTACGTTGTTCAGGCAAACCGTGGTTATTCTATGTCCTGCTCCCATAAGAAATTCGAATCGATGGAACATTATGAACCGGATCTTATTCTTACAAATTGCCCCGGATGTCCCATGTTTCTCGATCGTTGGCAGTATACTATTGCCGAATTGGAAGGTAAAACGTATGGTAAAAATGGACAGGGAATTCCTGTGTTTACCTATGAAGAGTTGGCCGGTCTGGTGTTAGGATATAACCCCTGGGATCTGGGATTGCAGATGCATCAGGTGGATTGTGAGCCCGTTCTGAATAAGATGGGTATTCCCTACGATCCCAACGATAAATACGCGGACAAATTTGGAGTTTCCATGGGAGCCCCGGCTAAACCTGAGGTTCTTAAAGTCGTCTGACCTATGAAGAAAAAAGTGGTTGTGATCGGCGGCGGTATCGCCGGAATGGAATCTTCGGCCCACCTGGCGGCCATCGGGTATTATGTTACCCTCATTGAACGCGAAGACAAACTGGGCGGCCATTTGCTTAACTGGGAACGATTGTTTCCCACCATGCGACTGGGATCCGAAGTGTTGGCATTTTTGCAGCAAGGCGTCGAACATCATGTGCGCGTGCTGACTAATGCGAAGATCACGTCGATTGATAAAAAAAACCCGGGATTTGTGACCCACCTGGCCGACGGTAAAGCCATTGAATCGGACGCGTTGCTGGTGACCACCGGGTACGACTTATTTGATGCCCGCCGTAAGGAAGAATACGGTTATGGTATTTATGATAACGTCATCACCTCGGCCGAGCTGGAAAAAATATTTCTGGAAGGAAAGCCGCTGCTTACGGCGCAGGGACTACCTCCGCACCGCATCGGATTTATCCACTGCGTGGGCTCACGCGATGAAAAAGTGGGGAATACCTACTGCTCAAAAGTGTGTTGTGTTACGGCCGTGAAACAGGCTATTGAAGTAAAGGAGCGTCTTCCGGAAACGGAAATTTTCTGTTTTTACATGGATTTGCGGATGTATGGAATGCATTTCGAAGGCATCTATAAGCAGGCGCAGGAAAAGTACGCCGTTAATTTTATCCGCGGTCGCCTTTCCGAAGCTTGTGAAAACAAGGACGGCAGCTTGCTGCTGAAAGCCGAAGATACCCTTTCGGCCCGCCCCTTGAAAATGACGGTGGATATGCTGGTGCTGATGGTGGGGATTGAACCCGGGAAGGGCACACGTGAAATAGGAAATATGCTGGGCCTCGAATTTGGCGAAAACCGCTTCTTTAAAACCTGCGATCAGCATACTATGACCAATATTACCAATATTCCCGGGGTTTTCTTTGCCGGCGTTTGTACGGCCCCCAAAACGATTACCAATACGATCACAGATGCACGGGCGGCCGCAACCTCGGTGGCGTGTTATCTGGAAGACCTGAACATCGCGAAACGCACTATTGAAAATCAAAAGTAAGGGTATGCCCGATTTTGGATTTAAATTGCAAAAGGACCGGCAAATCGACTTCGATGCCAACGATAAAACCCTGCTCAGGAAAGTGGTTGCCATGGAGCCGAGCTTCCGGATTTGCATCGCCTGCGGTTGTTGTACAGCCACCTGTACCGCCGGACAGTTTACCGAAATGGGCCTGCGGCGTATTATTACTGCTGTCAAACGCGGCGAAGTCAGGGGATTGTCGGACGAGATTAATAAATGCATGTTGTGCGGAAAATGTCAACTGGCATGCCCGCGTGGTGTTAGCAACCGCAATGTGATTCTGGCAATCCGCAAAGGACTGGCCGAAATTAAACGGGCGGGTGCGGATCCGCAAAAATAAACGGCAGGAGGAACGCTATGTATTATGACCATTTTGTACTGCCCTTTTCCATTGGCCTGCTTTTCCTGCTGGTCTTTATCATTATTAAATTTCTTGTTTGGATCTTCCGTATGCCCGCCGGTGATATCCGGACGTTCTTCCGCGGTGTCTTTAGTGTGAAACTCATCAAAGCCGGCTGGGAAATGATTCGGGAGGGTCTGCTGCACCGCAATATGTACCGCGTAAATCCATTGCTGGGCTACATGCACATGAGTTTTGCCTTTGGCTGGTTTATGCTGATTGCCATGGGAAACCTTGAAACCCGTATGCTAAGTGGTTCCGAAATGAACCCCCCGTATTATCCCATCTTTTTCAAGTATTTTGAAATGCAGCCCATCGCCTGGAAATGGGCCAGCGTGTTCAGTTTTATCATGGACCTGCTACTGCTGTATGTCTTGACTGGCTTTGTGCTGGTGTTGATAAAACGCATTCGCCGGCGCTTTTTTGGTATGCGACGCGCAACCCGCCACCGTTTGTTCGACCGCATCGCCATGGCGTCCCTGTGGATGATCTTCCCGTTCCGGCTGCTGGCGGAAAGTTTTACGGCCGGGCTTTATCAGAATGGCAGTTTTATGACGCAGCCCCTGGGCGATTTTTGGGCCGGATTTCTGCCGCTCGAATCTCTGCTGATGCCTTCCTGGTGGGCGTATTCCGCTGCGCTGGGTTTCTTTTTTATCGCCGTTCCCTTTAGCCGTTATATGCATATTCCTACCGAATTGCTGCTGATTATGTTCCGGCATTTCGGCCTCCGGCCTACCCGCAAGTATGATGTTTTCACAGAAGTAGAAGCCAATAGCTGTCCCCGTTGCGGCGTCTGTATCGACAAATGCCAGATCAGCAGTGCCGCGGGTATTCACAATATTCAGCCCTTGTACCTCATGAGCGATATTCGCACCCACAAACGCAGGGAGGAAATCATTCAGAATTGCCTGATGTGCGGGCGTTGTCAGCAATATTGTCCCGTGGGTATTCACACCGAAAACGTCAGACTTACTCAACGCCTTGCGCTTCGAAATGATGCAAGCCGCGATTATTCCTACCTTTCGACAGCCCCTGCAGGCGAAACCGAGGTGCTCTATTTTGCCGGCTGTATGGGACATCTGACGCCTTCGGTTCCCCGGGCCATGCAGCTTTTGCTGAAAGATGCCGGAATTTCGTATCGCTTTATGGATGAAGCGGGCAGTATCTGTTGCGGACGCCCGTTGATGCTAGCCGGCGAAGTGGATTCGGCCCGGCAACTGATGGCGAAAAATGTGGAGCTTTTCAAAGCGAGCGGCGCCAGGTTGCTGGTTACCTCATGCCCGATTTGCTATAAGGTTTTCCGGGAGGATTACACCCTCACAATGGAGGTCATGCATCACACCACCTATTTGAATCAACTTGTGAAGGAAGGGAAACTGCGGATCGAAAAAACAGCCGACAAACTTGTGTATCACGATCCCTGTGACCTGGGCCGTGGATCTGGCGAATACAGGGCTCCCCGTGAACTTCTCCGGGCAACGGGTGAATTGCTGGAGCCCCGGTATTCCGAAAAGTATAGCCTCTGCTGCGGCGCTGCCCTTGGAAATTTTCAGCTAAACTATGATGCCCGGGAGAAAATTACCAACGATGCCTTATCCGTGCTCCTGCAACCTGGCCCCGATAAACTGATCACCGCCTGCCCGTTGTGCAAAAAAACTTTCGCAAAGTCTTCAACAGCCCCGGTTATGGACCTTGCCGAGTGGCTGGCTGAATCGCTTCGTAAATAAGGTTTGATGGCCCGGTGCGTCTTATCCTTTCTGCGAAAGCAGGAACAAACTGTGTTGCGCACCCCGGTGATGATTGTAAAGTAACAGATTCCTGATCCCTGACGGTGTCGAGCCTTTGCAGAGGATGCCTTCCGGAATTCGTCCGGTTTTTAGCAGGGAGGCCGCGAGCCATAGCCCGAAGCTGCCTGCTGTGTCATACTCGCCGCAGAGGTGTTTGAAAAAGGCCTGGGATGTGGTGGGAAAAAGTTCGTGCATGAATTCCCGGTAATAATGGTCGGTGGCCGTATTCCCGTTGTTTCCGGTGATGACCAACTGAAGGTCTTCGCTGGTCATGCCCTGTTCCGTCAGCATTGCCCGACACAACTTAACCACTTCCGCCGGGCCGCCAGGCTTGTACAGCAATTTAAGATCACGAAGCACAGCATAGGTGGAGGCTGTCTTTTCTTTTCCCAGCACAAAATGTGCAGAACCTTCCCCGGGGATTTCACCCGCTCCGGCCTCGGTAATCATTTGCAAACTACCGCCATCATTGGGTTTCCATCGGTTTACCCGGGCAAAGTTCCGGTAATGACCTTCAGTGAGGGCGTCCACTCCGCCCACCAGCGAGGTGTCCGCACTGCCTTCCCGGAGCAGCAACAGACCATCAAGCAGGGCGCTTTCAAAGGAAAATCCCCGGTGAACATAGGTGTTGTTGTAGTTATGGCAGGTGAGCATGATGGCAATCTGCGATGAGATCGTATTGTGGGTCGATTGAATGAAGTGCGTCGGATTGATCAGGCGTTCCTGATTCTCTGTGATGGCTAACAGTATCTTTTCGTTGTCTTCCGTTGACCCAAGCCCTGTGCCGGTGATTATGGCCCCGGGCATCTCTAGCTCCGCATCTTTCAGGGCCGTAAGAGCCGTGGTAACGCCCATTTTGATGTACCGGCTCAGCCGGCGTGCCAGGGTTGGATTGATGTGCTCCTTGTAAACCGGCTCAATGCACTTAAGCCAGGGCGTTTCGTGATTAATCGGAGATCCGGTTAAACCTTCCGATAAAAATGAAGGTTGCGGAGAAATACAACTGCTGCCCTGGATATAGATTGTCATAGCAATGAATCAGTTCCCGTTAATATGATAGAGGTATTATTGCCGCCAAAGCCAAAGGAATTGCTCATCACATGTCTGAGCGGCTGCCTGGTAAGCGCAGTGACCGGTGCAAATGTGAGGCCTTCCATTTGTGTTTTCCAGTTAAGGTTCGGAAAAAGTAATCCCTTTTGCAGGGCCATCATGCAAATAATAGCCTCAATGGAACCTGCACCACTGGTGGTATGACCGGTGTATGGTTTGGTAGAGCTCACAGGCGGTACCCTGTCGCCAAACAATCGCTGAATGGCCGTACCTTCCGAAATGTCGTTGCTGTCCGTTCCGGTGCCGTGGGCATTGATGTAATCAATATCCGAAGGCTGCAAGCCGGCTTCTTTAAGCGCCGCCTGCATTGCCAGATAGGCGCCCTGGCCGTCGGGCGAGGATGCCGTTGGATGGAAGGCTTCACAACTGTTCCCGAACCCACTGAGCTCGCACAGCACGCTTACATTGCGGGTGCGGACCGATTCTTCGGATTCCAGTACCAGGTAACCGGCGCCTTCACCAAGGGTAATCCCGGCCCTGTGCTGATCGAAGGGCTTGCAGGGTTCTTTATCCAGTATCATCAGGCTGTTGAAGCCGTTGATGTGAAACCTTGTCAGACATTCGTTACCACCGGCGACAACCCGGTCGAGCATTCCTTGCTTAATCATCCGTGCACCCAGCATCAGGGCATTGGCCCCTGATGAACAGGCCGTGCTGGCGGTGCTGACAAATCCGCGAAAGCCGAAATGATCCGCCAGGGCTTCGGTATGAGCCGCCACGTCCTGGCTGTCAATCCAGCGTAACCAGGCCTCGCTGCTGGCTGCTTCCGTATAGTAATGCTCCTTTTTATCCATCCCGCCCACTGTGGTGGCAGAAATGAAGCCGGTACGCGCGTCACCGGGCACAAGCCCCGACGTGCCCAGGGCTTCCTGCAACGCAATCAACGCAATCAGCGTGGTCCGCGTGTAGGGTAGATCAGCCGGAATACCTGCCAAACCGAAGAGTTCATCATCGCTGTAGGGAACTTCCGCCACCGGGAATTCTCGGTGTACCGTTTCCAGAAAACGAATGGGTGCAATTCCGCTCCGCCCCTGTATCAGGCTTTCCAATGTCGCCTCCTGGCCTCGGCCAATGGCGGAAAAGATTCCCGCACCGGTGATGAATACACGCTTGCTCATCCGGCTTATGCCTTTTGTTTCTCCAGTATAAACTGGGCTAAGGTGCGAACTGAATAAAATATCTTCTTGCCTTCCTTAGGGTCTTCAATCTTAATTCCGTAGTTCTTTTCCAGAAGAACCATAATCTCCAGGGCATCAATGCTGTCGAGTCCCATTCCTTCACCAAACAAGGGAGCATCGGCATCAATGTCTTCAGGTTTCTGATCTTCGAGGTTGAGCTGCTGGATAATTTCCACTTTCAGTTTGTCAATCAATTCTTGTTCGGTCATGGGTTCTAAATTTATGGTTATTATTAAAGGGTATAAAAATATTCAATGTTGTTTGTGGTGAAAAGTTCGCGAGAATCGTATTCACCCTCATCACCCACTTCGGTTAGCATCAGGAAAGCGTCATAGTCGTGTCCGTGTTTTTCTACCCAGCCACAAATGCAGCTACTGGCCTTGCCGGTGGCGGTCAGCATGGTGACATATTCCTGCAGCCTTTCCGGATCGAAGGAGGGCGTAAGGAGTAGCGCGTTTTCGCCCAGAAATTTATGACGTATGCAAATTTCTCCCAGCATTATGTTCGGGAGGGTATAGACAAAGATCGCCGGGCTGGGGAAATAGTTTTCCCGCTCGTCGATGGATTGCTGATGTGCTGCGTCAGTATCGTAGGTGGAGCTTGCATTCTGTATAACCAGGGCAATTTTTTCGTTCGCGTGCTGCTCGCTCAGGTTTTTGCCTTCGAGCACGTATTCAGTGGCAACGAGCGCCAGTTTGCAGAGGTCGTCCATTTTATAAAACTTCGGGTACGACATTCCTGCGTTTTTGTAGGCTAGCCTAATGAATTCCGCAAAACCGTCTGATTGTTCATCCAGTACGGAATTGCCGTTAAGCTTGATGATTCCGGCTGTTATGCGACAGCTGGCGCGGATCCGGAGCTGTTTCATAAGGGGGCTTTTTTTAAAACCAGGGCCGCATTGCTGCCGCCGAAACCCGATGCAGTTTTTACGCAGGTGTTTACCGGGCTAGCGGTATTCGCACTGAGGATAGTAATGGGTTCTGGCACGCCGTACTCGCTGTACCCGAGCGTTTTTAGCAGTATGTTCTCGCGCATACTGCGCAGGCAAACGGCTGTTTCAATAACGCCGGCAGCTCCCAGTGTGTGGCCAAAATAGCCTTTCATGCTGTTGAGGGGTGCTTTGCTTAATCCGGCTCTGGAAAAGGCTTTGGACTCCATTTCGTCATTAAACGGTGTAGCCGTTCCGTGGGCCGAGAGATAATCAACGTCTGAAGCTGAAACCCCGCTGATTTCCAGCGCCCGTTGAACGGCAACATACAGCCCTTCTCCGGTACGGGAAGGTCCGCTGATATGGTTGGCGTCGTTGGCAGAGGCTCCGCCGCAAAGTTCAACGGGCTTGTCGGTTTCTACCATTTCCGGATCGCTGGACAGGACAATAGCACCGGCGCCCTCACCAAGGTTGAGCCCATTGCGGCTGGCATCAAAGGGTTTGCAGGGTCCCTCGCAGAGTGATTTAAACGACTGGAACCCGGAAATCACAAACTCCGAAGCGATGTCAGCCCCAATCACAACCGCATTCCGATAATGACCCCTTCGCAGGTAGTCGGCGGCCGCCACCAGGGCTAGAACGCCGGATATGCACGCATTGGAAATGATGAGCGGTTTGTTGGGATTGCGAAAAAAATCGCAAATGAGTTGTCCCGTATGCCAGATAGACAAGCGATCTTTTTCGTAGCCTGTAGCGTTTTTCTTCTCCAATAAGTCAATATTTCCCTTGGTCGTGGAAAGTACGAACAGGGTGTCCGCAGCGGAGGGGTTCACCCGGCTGCTTCCCAACGCGCCCAGCGCGGTAAGCAGGCAAAGTTTTTCAAATCGGGTGTGTGCGCCCTTAATGATGCTGGAGGCGTATGCTGTTTCGAGCGCATCCGTATCAACCAGCGCCGCCCAGAAGGGTTCAGCATACAAACGCGGATCGTCAATGCGACGAACGCCGGTTTCTCCGTTGAGCATGCGATGCCACGTAGTGTCTGTATCGGTGCCCAGTCCGCTTATGATTTGATCCGCGATGGCATATACCTTCTTCATCTGTCTTTTTTAGCCGTGCAAAAGTAGTTTTTTTTTGACAATCTGCCTGTTAATTTTGTAACGAATCGTTTGGCATGTAAGGTCGATTGATCGCAGGGTTTTGCGGGTAGATTGTATATGTGAAATAGCGATACATGATATACAATCCCGGCCTTGTGGCAGGAAAGCCAGGACCTATGGGTAAAAGTCAGGAAAGTACAGTCTGATGGAAGCGAAGGCCGAGCCATTTGGCCAGGGTTTGGCCTTCGTGCAGCCCCCTTTCGTGATCGTCAGTGTACTCGATCGGGATGTTTCCGTCGGGGTGTTCTAAACCGAAAATAAAAGCCCCCTGGCCTATGCCGGATATCAGGATGATTTTTCCGGACGTCATTTTCATTACATAAATATACGAAAGAAACCTGAAAATTCAAGGCCCCGGGGTGTAATCAAATCTTCAATTGAGGCACACGCCATGCGTCTCTACGGCAAAGGCGGTTTTGTTTTTCCTGCCAATATTTTTTATCTGCTTTTCTTGTGTTAAGTACAACGCATGGCTCAGCGCATGTGCGCGGGGCCCGTCAAAACCGCGGGCCGGCGATGAGGTGAATCAAAAAAGACGAGCAAATCAGCAAAGGCAGCCCGGTAACCGTTTTATCGTTACCGGGCTGTTTGTCTGAAAATCCTGCAGGATGATGATAAAATGTAGTGGAAATAACGGACCATCTATGCCTGGTAAGCGTAATCGGCCCGGCGTATTTTCAGGCACCCCTTTGCCGATTTTAATTCTTCTAATCCGGTTTGTTTGTAGCTTTCAGTTGATGCAGTTCTGCGGTGTCCTGCAAATGCCTGTACTATTCTTATATCGTTGTTTTCCTTGATTAAATAAGCAATAACAGATTGACGGATTTTTAAGGGTATTAGCTTGTTTTGTTTGTCCCTGTCTTTATTTATCATCCGGTTTATGCCGCCATGCCAGAGTTGTAAGCCTTCATCGTTCATTAAAAAATAGTCGGTTCGTTTGCTTGGCTTTTGTTTCCGTTGGTATTGTTTCCATTCGTGTTTTATGTAATTGTGGAACAGTAGTATTTGTTTGGGTTTCAGGCTTAATGTCCTGCCTTTGTTTTTCCCTCGCGGCAATCTGGCTCGTTCGCTAGAGGCTGTCTCAAAACCGAGACAGCCTCTTTTGCTTTTAATAGGAACCCGAACTGGTTCCTATTATTTTAAATTTCTTAACCCCTTTTTTATCTCTGTCCCATTCAAAAATAAAATTACATTCTACTCCGGTTGCAGGACAAAAAAATGAGAATAAAAAATGCCGGAAGGTTATTGTGCTTCTATACACATTTACTGTGTTGTACGATTTATCTACTATTTGATTCGATATGATCAGTGCTCTTCTACAAATCGTATCATATTTAAAATCTTTAAAATAATTTCCTGTATCAATAATGTTAAAAGATTGACTAATCCGTTCGGGCAAGCAAAAGTTAAAGCAATTTTTAAACAATTTTGATCTTACAGCCATATCAAGAGCGATACAATTATCACTTTGATAGGTCTGCCCGGTGACTGTGCCTGTTGTCATCAAAAGAGCAAGAACACAAAAAAGTATTTTCCTCATGTCAGTAATGCTTAAGGTGTCGTTGGTAATGTGTCTTCAAGATCAAGTAATCGTTGCTGAATAATCACTTTTTGCGCGGTGCTCCTATTCCACAAATTTGCATTTGGTTGCGTTTTGGGATCACCGTAAGGATTGTAAACTTCAGGATTGCTCCCGTATACAAAAGATTCCCAGGTCAAGCCGGGCTCTATGTTGGGATTGTATTTTTTTGAACTCGATCCCTGAACTGAATTTCCGAATTCTGCCGTTTCGTGCATCAACTCCTTGAACCAAGGTAAAAAGCTGGCAAGCTTATCTTCAGCAGTCGCATTTGTGTTCAAATAGCTATTGGCCTTTTTGGCATCAGAGGCGCTAAGAAAAATTGTATTTAATTCCTGATCATAGTAACCGTGAAATCCCGGATCATTTGCATATGGCCTATCAGGAGGGTTATCAACGAATTCCACCATCGGTCCTGAATTCCATGTTACAGCATCCTGCACTTTTGATTCAGTAAAATTATTAGCAGAACTTGCCATAAAAGCATCCTTAATGGTCTGACTTCTCATCACATCAGATTTAACCTGAGTTTCAATGTACTTGACAAGATGCGGATAATCCTTGCGATATTGCTCAATTTTATCAGTAGGAAAGCCATATTCACCATTGGGGTCAAAATACGCAATAGGATTATTGTAACAATAGGCATAAGGAGACATTGACGGAAATTCACTTGCCATCGGGTCAACACTCAACCAACCCTGCATACATTCCTTGCTCCCTTCTTTGTCCGGTTTCTCAA
>CAZPDS010000038.1:22572-25972 GCA_964585485.1 uncultured Bacteroidales bacterium | reverse complement strand
CTCCACACCACGTCGATAACGTGAAAGCCGTGAGCGAAGTACAGGGCACCAAACTGCAACAGGCCGTGATTGGCACTTGTACCAATGGCCGTATCGAAGATATCCGGATCGCTACCGAAATCCTCGCGGGCAAGAAAATCCCGGCCGGATTTCAGTTGCTGGTGATTCCTGCTTCCCAGGAAATCTATCGCCAATCCGTCGAAGAAGGCCTGTTCATGAAATTGCTGGAAGCAGGAGCCAATTTCCTGGCCCCCTCCTGCGGCCCTTGCCTGGGAACCGGCCAGGGTATTCCAGCCGATAATTACAACGTCATTTCAACCGCCAACCGCAATTTCCTTGGCCGCATGGGCAACGATAAAGCTAACATCTACCTCGCCTCGCCAGCTACCGTCGCGTGGTCGGCCCTCAATGGCGAAATCACCGATCCTCGGGGCGTGGCAGCTCAGGATAAATTCCCGTTTGCCGCCGAACAAAGCCATACCGTGCAAGTCAAAGAAGGCGAAGATCGTTACGCGGCAGGCTCCTGGAATTATGCGGATGTGGATAACCTTAACACCGATCAAATGTTTGCCGGTAGCCTGACCTACAATGTCAACAGCTCCGAAGCCGAGAAAATTATGCCCCATCTGTTCAAAGGTTTCGACGACAGCTTCACCGATCGGGTGAAAGCAGGCGATATCCTTGTTTGCGGTGCTAATTTTGGCTGCGGAAGCTCCCGCGAACACCCTGCCGTGGGGCTTGCCTTTGCCGGCGTTAAGGCCGTGATAGTGAAATCCGTTAACCGCATCTTCTACCGCTCTGCCGTGAATCAAGGCTTGCCGATTCTGGTAGTGCCCGAAGCGGTGGATAATTACAAACAGGGCGATAAAGTGGATGTCGATTTCACAAACGGGAAAATCCTCATCAACGATAAGGCCTTCGCATTTGAACCCTTGCCGGATAAATTGATGGCCATTTTTAGCGCCAAAGGTCTGGTGAATTACGTGAAATCTAAGTAAGAAACTTGCTTACCGAGAAGGCTGTCCGCGCGGACAGCCTTTTTTTATTTCGTGACCGTGCGCTGCCGGAATACTTCAAACATCACTATGCCGGCGGCTACCGATACATTTAGCGAATCCAGTTTTCCCGACATCGGGATGGTGATCGCTTCGTCAGACAACTTCAGGTATTCCCCCGATATGCCTTCGTCTTCGGCCCCCAGGATCAGCACCAAAGGACCGCTCAGATCCGCCTCGTGATAAGGCGTCGTGGCTTTTTCCGTCACCGAAACAACTTTGATCCCACAGTTTCTCAGAAATTTTAAGGTCTCTTTTAGATTCGCCTCTTTGCAGACCGGCAATGTATTTAGCGCTCCGGCCGAGGCTTTCATGGCATCGGAGTTAATCTGCGCCGCCCCATGCGCCGGAATAATAACACCGTCAACCCCCGCACACAAAGCGCTGCGACAAATGGCCCCGAAGTTTCGTACATCCGTGACCCGGTCGGCCATTACTAAAAACGGCGCCTGACCCTGCTCAAAGATCGTTGGAACCAAGGTTTCCAGGTTCGCATAGTCGATTTCGCATAACAAGGCGACGACGCCCTGATGCTGGCCCCGCGTGAGCCGGTTTAGCTTTTCGGCCGGAACAAACTGGAAGATAATCCCCCGGTTCAGCGCTGCCTTGCGCACGAGATTCAGCCCCTCGGATTTGGTTTCACGCTGAAAATATAGTTTGTCAATTTGCTTGCCCGATTCAATCGCCTCAAGTACCGGGTGGATGCCGAAAATCATGTCGCTGCTTTTCATAAAATTGTGCTTGGAGTGTAAAGATACTTCAAACCGAAGAATGCCCCGGCGATACCCCGACATTTTTTACCCCAACGCTTTCCTTAATGGTAAGGTATGAACGTTCTAGGGCGCGAAATTCAGACTCAGCCTTCACTTGAAATCATAATATACACATAATACCGGAATGTGTAGAAACTTATATCTAAAACCATTTAGGTGAAAAAAAGTAGCGTTTTCCAGACAACCTTTTTGCAAACTCTCTCGTCATGATCTATATATCAACATAAATAACTGAGTATCTATGAAAAAATCATTTTCTCTTTTGGCTTTTGCCGTGATTTCATTGGGCATAAGCAGGACGCAAGCGTCCATCGTTTACACGGATATCGCCGACGCCACGGTTTCCTATTCCACGAGTGTGAACATCGATTTCAACAACGATGCAAGTCCGGAATTCACCTTGTCCGATCAGGGCGGTGGCTCACCCGACCCGGTTATGGCCGGAACAATGTTCGATGACACGATGCTGAATTTCATGACCTGGTCGTCGGCGGAGGATTGGGATGTCTTTAAAAACCTGAGCTATGGAACTTCCATTGGGGCTGCCAGTGGCTTTTATGCGTATGGAGATTGTTATTTCAATCCGTTCTGGGCCACCAATATTTTCCCATCAGCCAGCGATCAGTACCTCGGCGTAAAGTTTAAAATAGGCAGCAACTGGCACTATGGTTGGGTGCGCGTGAACCTGGCGGCAAACGGCCAACTGACCGTGAAGGATTATGCCTATGAAAATACCCCGGGAACCGCCATCAATGCAGGCGCCACCTCCACCACCGGCGTGGAAACGGCGGCATCGGAAGGTAGCGTTTCCATGAGCCCGAATCCGTTCACCGACATAGTGACGGTCACTTGCGCATCCCCCGTACGTGAACTGGTACTATCGGATGTCAACGGTCGTGTCCTGAAAAGAACTTCGTTTGTGTCCAGCCCCTATGAAGTCCGGATAGATCTCCGCGACCTTCCCGCGGGTATGTATGTTATTACGGTGAAAACCGATAATCCGGAACCCGTTATCCGGCAATTGATGAAAATCTAACGGGTCTGAATACTATGAGCGGACCGTGGCAGCGCCACGGTCTTTTTTTTACTCCATCGTCACCGCAAGCTCTTTCAGGGTGCGGTTGTTCTGTTTCATCCGAACCCAGTACAGACCCCCGCTTTGAAAGACGTCGGAAGTAACCTTGTAATGATAACGCTGCAATCCGGCTGAAAAAGCCGCATCCTGAAAAATGACATGAACACGGTTGCCGCTGTTGTCATATACGTACAGGCTCACAAAGCCCGGGGCACCATGTTCCCAACTAAAATCCCCTTCAAGAGTAAACGATTTTCCATCGGTCTTCGGATAACTGTAGTCATAGATCACACCGATCTCCCGGGGCTCCGGTGATTTGGCGAGATTGACCACAAATTCTTTGAGGGCCTTTACCATCGCTTCGTCATTCCCGTAAATGCTGCTGGGATCCTTGTCATCCGTTATCACCCACAAGGCCTGCTGCCCCGTTTGGTTCTGCGCACCCAGTTTTTCAATAAACTGCGCATGAAAAAAGCTCAGTCTGTGGAGGATAGGAT
>CAZPDS010000038.1:5849-22562 GCA_964585485.1 uncultured Bacteroidales bacterium | reverse complement strand
CGGCCATGGCACCGAGAAGGTAGGTGCTGTTGTAGCCCGGACTACGGTCGCTTTTTTCGCAACACATGGCATAAATGCTGACTTCCTGCTTCTGCACCGGCAGCAATGCGAACATCTCTCCATGCGTGATAAGCATGTCCTGAACACTGTCGTAATCGCAGTTTAAGCGTCGTCCCGCCTCCAATGTTACCGTTAGCGCCTGGTTTGAGGTGTTCTTCAGGGTCATCTGGATACATTTTCCATAATGCCCGGTGCTGGAAACAATCTCAGCAGTAACCAGTTTTTGTTTTAGCGCCTGTTCAAGCGTTAGCACATTGTTGTTGATGCGCGCCTGCAGGCTCGTCGTTGCCGCGGCGAATAGCATCAGGGTCAGGGTGATTTTTGTGCGTCCCATAATTTATATGTTTTGAGGTGGTTGATCGCAAAACGTGACCGGCAAAACGTTCTTGAGGTCTGGCAATAATCCGGCTTCCTGAAGGACCTGGGGCAGGAGGGAAGTACATAGCCTGATAGCGCTGTGTTTTCAGTTTTCAGGGTCGCCGCGTAAAGCAATGAGGAGGTGGAGCAGGACTATGGTAACGAATGTGTACTTTTGCAAATTGTGCAAATCACTATTTTATTTTTTTATGCGCCCGGTCTTCCCCTCATCGTATTTTCCTTCGCTTGAATTCTTCGCTTTGCTGTTACGCTATCCCGCCGCTGAACTGGAAGTGATGGATACCTACCACCGCCAAAGTCCGCGAAATCGTTGTTATATCTATGGTCCCAACGGGCTTCAGCGACTGGTGATTCCTGTGATTCATCCCGCGAAAGCGGACAACAAAGTTTGCGATATCCTTACAGACACGTCCTCAAACTGGCGGCAAATTCACTGGCGCTCCTTTTCCACGGCCTATAACAAGTCGCCCTTTTTTGAATACTACGCCCCGGAGTTGGAATCTGTTTTTATGAAACCCACGACCGGCCTGGCAAATATGAACCTGGCCCTGATTCAGTTCTGCCTCTATCTGTTGAAATGCACTACTGACGTTCGTTTGACAGAGTCGTACCGCAAGGACCTTCCGCTGGAATTGGATTTTCGCGAACGCCTGTTGGCGAAACACGCAACGAGCCCCGCGTGCTTTCCGCGTTATTCGCAGGTTTTCGAGCCAGCCCACGGATTCATTCCGAACCTGAGTGTGTTGGATCTTTTGTTTAATCGGGGAAACGACGCTCGACCTTACCTTGAACGTTTGGCCTTGCTCTAAGAAAACCAGCTATTCCAGTGCTTTGGGGTATTCAAGCCGGACATGGTAGATGCTCATGAGTCGGTTTTTAAAAATGCTCTTCACCTTACTGATGTCTTTTAACGTGATGCTTGCATTTTTAAATTGTCGCTGTTCAATTTGTCCGTCAATGATGCACTCCACCATTTCGCTGATGCTTTGTTTGTCGGGCTGACGTATGCTCTTCGAGGCGGCTTCCACCGCGTCGGCCATCATCACCACCGCCATTTCTTTCGACGCGGGCAAGGGTCCGGGATAGGTGAACATGGCGACTTCCTCCGGGCTCATCTGGGTATGGGTGTTTTTATAGAGGGAATAGAAATATCCGGTCTGACGGGTGCCGTGATGGGTCTTTATGAAATCAATGATGGGATCCGGGAGCTTGTAGCGACGCGCCAACTCTATGCCCTTAATAACATGCCCCGTGATGATGCGGGCACTCTCGGTGTAACTTAGTTTGTCATGCGGGTTCATGCCCTTCACCTGATTCTCGACAAAATACATGGCGTCTTCTAATTTACCAATGTCGTGATATAGGCCACCCGTTCGGGCCAGAATGGAATTACCGCCGATCCGGTACACCGCTTCTTCCGCCAGATTGGCAACCTGCAACGAATGCTGAAACGTTCCCGGTGCCCGCAAACTTAGTTCGCGCAGCAAACGGTTGTTGATGCTGGACAGCTCTAGTAAGGTAAGGTTGGTGACATAACCGAAGATTTTCTCATAGAACCAGATCAACGGGAAGGCCAGCATCGTGAGGGCCGAACTCCCGGCAAACATCAGGTAATTCATGGTGTTTATATTCGAGAAATTACCGTCCTGAGCCAGTTTCATGCCTGTATAAATGGTGGAATAGGTGAGAAAAACAAACACCGAGGTCAGGAAAAATTGCGAGCGTTTTTCCAAATTCACCACACTGATGATGGTCACGATACCCGCGATGAGCTGCAGAAATACAAATTCAAAACCCCGTGGAACCAGAAAACCTGTAATAACAATGGTGATGATGTGGACGAAAAGACCCAGGCGTGTATCGAAAAAGGCACGTATGATAAAAGGCACCAGGCACAGCGGAACCAGCACCACCAGCTCTGCGTTGTACCGTTTAATGAGTAAACTCGTGGCCAGCACCATCATCAGAATCATACTGAGAATGAGCGTGATTTTTTTGGGGTCTGTGAGTATGTCAGGCCGGAACATGGCCAGGAACAGCACCAGCATCACGATGGCGATGGTGATTAATATGGTTTGTCCAAACAGGATAATCTGATACGAATGTGAACTGCCCGCCTCGCCTTCAAATTCCTGCTGAAGGGAGACGATCACCTGATAACGAGCGGAATCAATGATCTCTCCCTGACTGATAACCCGTTCTCCTTTTTGTACCACACCCCGCGTGAGCGAAATGTTGTGTAGCCTGGATTCTAATTCGCGGTCGGTGGCTTCTTTATCGTACACCACGTTCTGAATGATGACCTGCTGCAAAACGTCTACAACCAGCGCTGCGTCAAGGCCCGGCAAGGATCTTGCCTGCTCTTTGATCCAACTGTCAGCTGTTCGCACGGTGTAAAAACTGCTGAGCTCACGCTCCTGCGCGATGTTATCGCTGCGCACCATGATGCTGAAATCAGCTGATTGCTGTTCTATGACCGGGCTCATGGCGATGATGCCTGACTTGTAAAGACTGTCAAACGCACGGTAGCAAAATTCAAGGTGCCTTGCCTTGAGCTTTTGAACCGCCGGCGTAGCGGCATATTTCATCGGCCAAAGGGTGTCAAGCTCATGGGCGATACGATCGCGCTGCTTGTTTACTTCCTCGTTTCTTAACAGAAAGTAGGGCTTCATCTCTTTACGGATCGATTGCTTCTCCTTTTCAATTTCAACCGGCAATTTCCGGATAGTGAAATCATAAGGCGCAATTAAATCCTCATACAACCAGGGTTTGTTGACCTGAAATTCGTAGCGGAATTTATAGTCCTTCGGAAACAGCGTCACAATCAACACTACAGTACCCGCAAACAGCAGCACCCGAAGCAGGAGGCTGGAACGCCTTTTTATCCAATAGAGTATAGCTTGCATCTTGGTTCCTTCCAGTGCGAAAATAGGAATAATTTACTAATTAATTGTGTTGTGATTTTTATTTGATTAAACTTGCAGAAAAAACAAGCATGAGCTACGCAATTTGCAATTTGAGTCAGGTTCCGCTTCGGGCCGAACCCTCCGACCGCGCTGAAATGGTTTCTCAGCTTCTCTTTGGCGAACTGGTGCGCCTCTTGAAACAGGAAGGCAGTTGGCTGCGTGTACAATGCGAATACGACCAGTACGAAGGGTGGATCGATATTAAACAGTGCCGCCCGGTCTCGGAAATGTACGTTGAAAAGTACACGTCCTCCCGTTCGCCTGTTTCGTACGATCTGTTGCAAATTGCCTTTAATGAGACCCGGAAAATTGCACTGCCCGTGGTTTTGGGAAGTACCTTGCCGGCCCTGGAAAATCAGAAATTTATGCTCGATGATGACGAGTATTCTTTCGATGGCCAGTCGTATTTTCCGGATAATGCAACCCGCGGAATGATTTGCAAAACGTCACTGCTATACCTCAACAGCCCCTACCTCTGGGGGGGGCGCTCCCCCTTCGGCATCGACTGCTCGGGCCTCGTTCAGATGGTGTTCCGCATGAACGGTTACCGCGTGCCCCGCGATGCATCGCAACAGGCCCTCATGGGTGAGTCCGTCAGCTTTGTGTCGGAAGCAGAACCGGGTGATGTGGCCTTCTTCGATAATGAGGAAGGCGCTATCATCCATACCGGTATCATCTTGCCGAACTACAAAATTATTCACGCTTCCGGCCGCGTCCGTATCGATGACCTTGATCACGAGGGAATCTTTAATCAAGATTTACAGAAATATTCCCATCATCTGAGAACTATTCGATCCATCGCATAATTATTGCACATGGCAGCCGTTTGTGACAATATGGGTGGGATGTCTTGGTGTTCCTGAATCATTGTGATGAAAAACTTAATAGTTCTCTTAGCCGTTCTTCTTTCTATCCCCTTGGGCGGAATCGCGCAAACGCAACCGGTTCTTACCCGCGCTATCATGGTGAATGGAGATACCGTGCCTATCTATGTAATGAACGAGGTGAAGATTTTCGGCCCCATCATTTATAAAAATAAATCGGAAGCCATAAAGTTTTCGCGTCTGGTGAAAAATGTCAAAAAAGTATACCCGTATGCCAAAATCACGGGAATCAAGGTGCGCGAATACGAAGAAGTTATTAAAGCCGCCAAGGGCGAAAAAGACGCCAGAAAAAAGATGAAAATGGCCGAAGATGAACTGAAAGCCCAGTTTGAAGATGACGTCCGCGAAATGAACTTCAGCCAGGGCGTATTACTGATTAAACTCATCGACCGCGAAACCGGCAACAGCTCCTTCGAACTCATTCGCGAATTCCGCGGCCGCTTCCTCGCTTCTTTTTATCAAACCGTCGGCCGCCTCTTTGGCTACAACCTGAAAACCACCTACGACCCCACCGGCGAAGACAAAGACGTGGAACAAATCATCCAGATGATCGAAAACGGAGCCCTCTAATAAACTATCGACTATCGACTAACGACTAACGACTGTCGACTATCGACTATCATCTACTTCCCTCGTCCCTGCAGGATTATCAGCCCGGTGTATATAAGAATCTTCAGATCCATCGCCAGGTTCATGTTTTCAATGTAGAGAATGTCGAATTTTAGTCGTTCAATCATTTCATCTACATTTTCGGCATACCCATATTTTACCTGACCCCAGGAGGTGATGCCGGGCCGGATTTTCTGCAGCATGCGGTAATGCGGCGCCCGCTGTACAATCTGATCGATGTAAAACTGGCGCTCCGGACGAGGCCCCACCAGGCTCATGTCGCCCTTCAATACATGATAAAACTGGGGCGTTTCGTCAAGGCGCACCTTGCGCAGAAAGTGCCCGAAACGAGTGATTCGGCTGTCGGTTTCGCTGGACAGTTGGGGGCCGTCCTTTTCCGCATCCACCACCATCGAGCGGAATTTGTACATTTTGAAAGGAAGGCCGTGAATTCCAATGCGCTCATGGGAATAAAACACAGGGCCCGGACTGCTCATTTTGACGCCAATGGCTACAAGGATATACACGGGCAGCAGAATAATCATAGCCACGATGGAAACCGCGATGTCCATCATACGCTTGATGGCCCGCTGCCAGGGGGGCATAAGCTCCGGTGAAATGCGAATGAGCGGTGCATGCCAGATGGCCGACATTTTCACCGAGCCGATCAGTATGTCCTGCATATCGGGGATGATCTTGATGACGACCGGAAACTCTTCCAGCGTGGTAATGATGTTCTCGATAAATTTGTGCTCAGCACGGTCAATCGCGATGATGACTTCCTCTACCTGGTATTTTTCAATCACGGTTTTTGCATCCTCAAACCGGCCCAAATTGGGAAGGTATTTTTCCATCGGATGCTTCACATACTCCTTCACTGATACAAAACCAACAAAACGGTTGCCGGCAGTATGCTTTTGCTGTTCCATTTCGGTGTAGATGGCAATAGCACTTCCATTACTGCCGATCAGTAAGGTGTTGAAGCCGATCTTCCGGTGCTGTATCTGCCACGCGATGCGCGATTGCAAAATGAACCGAAGCAGCGCGGTGAAGAAAAAGTGCAATACAAACAACACCAGGTACGACTTATAATACGTGACATAGGACTGAACCTGGTCGTCGAGGATCAGAAAGAAAAAGATGACGATGGTGCCCAGAAAAGTGATCAGCAACGTCATGCCGAGCTCACGCAGCCGCGATTTCCGGTACAGGTCCAGGTAGGTGCCTACCATTGTGTAAATCAAAAGCCAGAAGGCCGTTATGATAAGAAGCCCCAGGTATAGATTGGCATCCGAAAAAACAATGCGAAGAAGGTCGGAACTGTTTTCGGTGGTGATGTATTTCCTATAGATGAAAAATAACGTCCAGGCCACCATCGCGGCAAGCGCATCCAGTAAAACAAACGTAATGACGTGTAACCGTTTATTCATTATAAAGCAACTTCAGATTGTCGAATAATAAAGTGGCCGCCGTCAGATTTTCATCCTTATATACCTCAAAATAGAGTTTGAATTCGTCTGCGTAAGCATTGGCATTGGCGCAGGCCGTGAGGTTGATGTAGATCTTATTCCATGCTTCATTCGGGTTAAGTACGATAATTTCGTTTTTTTCACTTTCCCCGCTCTTAATCGCCAACAGACCAATCGCAATAGGGTTGTCGGTTTTATAATTCATTTCCAGGAACACAGGCGTTCCTGTGGTGGGCAAATCATAGGCATTGATGGTGCCAACAAAAATGTAATCAACCTCGCTGTTCAGCCGCATTACGCCGGAATAGGCGCCCTCGAATACCAGTCCCGCTTCGCTGGTCTTTAACAGGCCGGTGTCAGAAGTACCGAGCGCTTCAAAGGAAATACCTCCATCTTCAAAGGATTCCCTGTACTGAACCTTGTTGCTGTAATAGGTAACGGTGGGATTCAGCGTAATGATTTCTCCCGGAACCAGGTCGAGTTGCTGTTCAACCGGCTGGTAAAAGGGGTAATAGGCGCGGGAATTGGTGATGCCGTTCATTTTTATGCCCGCCTTGATCATGAAGTCGTGCCGGCCTTCGGCCAAAACCGGGAATTTACAAGGCAATTCAAAAACACCCACCAGATTCCCATCCATATAAACCCAGGCATCGGTGATTTTGTGCGAGTTCGTTCCTTCAGTAACCGGATTGGAACTAAGGGAAATGTTGTTTATTTCAATGTAGGCAGGAATGCTTTCATCCTTACCTTCACAAGCTGTCAGAGCTAAGAGCAAAAACAGGCTCATGCCCGTTAAAAGGGTACCTGCTGTGCGAATATACATGTTGGGTAGTCTTAATAGTACGCTTTTCCTTAAATTCATACCGCTAACGTTTTTGTCCCCGTTTTATTGCATGGGGGAAGCCCCGTTTTCTGTGCCTGATTACAGTGCGGCTTGTGTACTCATTTGTTCCATGATGCGGTAGGCTACATCCAGCGCATGATACCCGTCCTGGATCGTAACCGAAGGCTCGCTGTCAGTGGTGATCGCTGTATGAAAACTTTCGAGCTCGGTTTTTATAGCATTAATAGGGGTGATCTTCGGGTGTTCAAAGAAAATCTCTTTCTTGCCTTTGCCGGCGCCAAGGTCAATCATCATCGACAAGGGATTCAGCGTGCTTTCATCCTGTACGTCATTCAAACGGATGATTTCACATTCCTTTTCCAGGAAATCTATGGCAATATAGGCGTCCCGCTGAAACATCCGCGTTTTTCGCATGTTTTTCATAGAGATCCGGCTGGCGGTGAGATTGGCTACACAACCGTTTTTGAAGGTAATGCGGGCGTTGGCGATATCCGGCGTGTCGCTTACAACGGCCACACCGCTGGCGCTGATGTCACGGATTTCCGATTTCACCACACTTAATATGATGTCCAGATCGTGAATCATCAGATCCAGGATAACCGGCACATCGGTGCCACGGGGATTAAACTGGGCGAGACGGTGCGTCTCTATAAACATGGGCTGACCAATATAGGGCGCCGCGGCGATGAACGCCGGGTTGAAACGTTCTACATGTCCAACCTGAACCTTAACGCCGGCTTCCGCCGCCAGGCGGATGAGCTCCCGCGCCTGAGCCGTCGTAGTCACCAAAGGCTTTTCAATGAACACATGCTTTTTATGTCGCAGCGCCTCGGCTGCACATTCGAAATGTGAAATAGTCGGCGTAACAATGTCAACTACATCAACATTTTCTGTCAATTCTTCGATCGAGTTGAAACGCCTGACCTGATACTCTTCTTCAACCCGTGCCGAAATTTCCGGATCCGGATCGTAAAATCCGGCAACTTCGTAAACACTGGTTTCCTTCAAACAACGGATATGTATTTTCCCGAGATGTCCTGCACCTAAAATACCAATTTTCATGGGCTTAATTTTCGGCAAAAGTAAATGATTTTGTACGATAAATTTTGGTTATTTTCGCATAAATTTATGGAGATCCGAACGCACAGGCGTTCGCTGGAGGAGGCACAATGAACGATACCTATAGACACAAAGGATTACGGAAACAAATGGTGGAAGAAATACGTCGCAAAGGCATTTGCGACGAAGGGGTGCTAAGGGCCCTGGATACCGTCCCGCGTCACCTTTTTCTGGACTCTTCGTTTCTGAAATTTGCCTACCAGGATCAGGCTTTCCCCATCGGCAGCGGACAAACCATCTCCCAGCCTTATACCGTGGCCTTTCAAACCGAATTGCTGAAGATTAAAAAGCGGGATAAAGTGCTGGAAGTCGGCACCGGTAGCGGATATCAATCCTGCGTACTGCTGGAGCTGGGCGCCATTGTCTATTCCATCGAACGGCAAAAGAACCTGTACGACCGAACCCGGATCTTTTTGCCCAGTATTGGTTATCAGCCCAGGCTCTTCTATGGCGACGGTTACAAGGGTTTACCCGCCTTTGCACCTTTCGACAAAATTATCGTTACGGCCGGCGCCCCCTTTGTTCCACAACCCTTGCTGGAGCAGCTGAAACCTGGAGGTATTCTGGTGATACCCGTCGGGGAGGACCTGCAGGTAATGAACAGTTTCACCCGTTTACCCGACGGCACATTTTCACAACGCGAACACGGCACCTTCCGCTTTGTACCCCTGTTGGGCGATAAAGGTAATGACTAAATAATAACTAAAAATCGATGTGCGGCATTGCAGGTTTATATTATCACGAACACGCCCGGGAAACCTTGCCGGAAACGCTGCGTGAAATGGCACGCCGCCTTCAGCACCGCGGACCCGACGATGAAGGATTCATGCTGCTCCCCGAGGCCGGACAACCCGTCATCGCCGGAAGTCAGGCTACCCAATCCACGGCATGGAATGCCCCGATGCCATACGCTCCCAATGTGGATCTTCAGGACGTTCATGCGCCCTTTCGCCTGGGCCTGGCTCATCGCCGGCTGGCCGTGCTCGATCTTACGGAAGCTGCGCACCAGCCCATGTGCAACGAAGATGGATCGGTCTGGATCGTTTGCAACGGCGAACTCTACAACCACGCCGAACTTCGGCAGGAACTCACCGCCCTTGGCCACCACTTCAAAACCCGAAGCGACATGGAGGTGCTCCTGCGCGCCTGGGAACAATGGGATGTTCGTTGCCTCGACCACTTTAACGGTATGTGGGCCTTTGTTGTATACGATCGCCGGCAGCAGTTGCTGTTTGGCGCACGCGACCGCTTTGGCGTGAAACCAATGTATTATTACCACTACCATAAAGTGTTCGGATTTGCCTCCGAACAGAAGGCCCTGCTGGCTATTCCGGAAATTAAAACCGGTGTAAATCCGGCCGCCGTATATGAACATCTGTTGCTGGGCCAGGTGGAATTGCGCCCCGAAGGCTTCTTCCAGAACATCATGGAACTTTCACCCGCCCATTATTTTCTCTATAACCTGGAGACAGGCCGTCTGAACGTTCATAAATATTATCACCTTTCGTTCCGCGCACAGGACGATGGACTCCATTCGGAATCCTACGAAAATGCGGTTGCAGAAGTCCGCACGCGGATGAACTCAGCCGTTAAACAACGCCTGATCGCGGATGTGCCGGTGGGCTTCTGCCTAAGCGGTGGCATCGACAGCAGCAGCATCGTGTGCCTGGCCGAAGGCATCCGGAACGAACAGCCACAGGAGCAACTCACTCAGGGCTTGCATACCTTTACGGCCATCAACAATGGCGGGGCTTGCGACGAATCGGAATGGGCCGCCCGCGTAGCCGGAACTACGAAGGCGCACTGGCACACCGCCCCCTGCCGCGCCGAAGACATAGTGCCCGAACTGGAAGAACTTGTGTACCATCAGGACGTCCCGCTGTATTCCACCTCCACTTTTGCCCAAAGCCGCGTTATGAAAGCCGCAAAGGAACAGGGAATCACCATCCTTCTCGACGGCCAGGGCGGAGATGAACTATTTGCCGGTTACCAGACTTTCTATACTTCCCTGCTCTGGAACGATTTCAAAAATGGCCGTTGGAAGTCCGCAGGCCGCGAATGGTCGGCCCTCAACAACAGCCCAACCACCCATGGTATCGTTCTCAAAACCCTGCTGAAGCTGGCCGCCGATCATGTCCTCCCACCGGCCGGCAAAGATAAACTGGCGGCTTACTACCGCCCTGAACTGCGCTACTTTACCCGCGAAGCCCGCGCCCGGCACGCCGGATTACTCTCCCTCACCGGGGAATTCAGCACCCAGCCCGTCAACGAACTTCTGCACACCTATTTCACCGGCTATTACCTGAAAAATCTCCTGCGCTGGGAAGACCGCTGCTCGATGCAATATTCCATCGAATCACGCACTCCTTTTGCCGATGATATTGATCTGATCGAAACCGTGTTCAGTTACCCGGCCCACTTCAAAATCCGCAATGGCTGGAGTAAAGCGCTCTTGCGCGATGCTATGAAGGGCATCCTGCCCGATGATATCCGGCTGCGCCGCGATAAACTGGGCTTCGCTACACCCCAGGATGAATGGCTGCGGCAGATCAATGCGGACATGAAATCACAGATTACACAGTTGTGCCCGCTGGATACAAGCGGCATCATCGATCCACAGCGACTGCTCAGGGATTGGGATACCATCTTCGCACAACCCTCCCTGACCAAAGCCCGCGACTTCGCCTTCCGCTACCTCAATTACCTCATCTGGACAAAAAAATTCTTTTAACATTGTCTAGGACTATCGACTATCGACTATCGACTATCGACTATCGACTGTCACCGAAAACCCGCGTCCCTTCCGCTCATTCGCCTTCAGCGGTTGGCTGGGAAGGACTTCCTGCGTATAGATTGCGCACAGCGTGTTGCTCACGTGGAACAGTTGAGGACGGCAGGCGGCTGGACAACCATCCAGAATGCCCGATAGCACCTCGTAGCGCGGCGTCTCCGGGCTGAGAGCATAGTCGTGCCATACGATGACGGAACGTTCATCCTTGAGCAGACTGAATGCTGTTTTGGTGTCCAGCGCGATGCTTGGACTGTGGTGATCACCATCGATGAAAATCAAGTCAAATTTTCGGTTCAGACGGCTGAAATCAAAGTGGTGGGAGTGGGCCTGAACGTGCTCTACATTGGGAAGACCTTCCGAAAAATACCGGTGCATCCGGATGTAATCTTCATCCAGCCCCATACGTCGCATCTCCTCATCGGGGAGGTTGACGGTAACGCAACGCACACCGGTGGCGGCTACGTTAGCCACTGATTCGCCGCGCCAGGTGCCGATTTCAAGATAATCGCTGACCGGAATTCGCTGGCAGAGGGATTTTAAAAGGGCGATGTCCGTAAGTAAAGAGCCTCCGTCAAGAAAAGCGAATGGATTGATGTCCATCCCTCCGGCGGGCATAAAGTTGCTGAAGTCCACACAGGGCAAGCCATTGGGAAGATTGTATTTTTTCACAACATAGTCTTTCCATACTTCCTCGGAATCTAAGATCAGGTTAAGTAGATAGGGGCGGCGTAGGATCTGTGTAAGCGCACGAAAGGTTTTAGTGATTTTTCCCATGTTGACGGATGCTGATTTTTTGAAGGACGTTCATTGCAAGATCGTAGAGATCGCGGAGATCGCGGAAAGAAGGGATCAGCTCGCGGAAAGGCCGCCCGGTTTCTTTGCAGAACCACAGCGCTACCACCGCGGAGGTAATTAGGTAGGATACGCTTGCGGTGAAGGCCGCACCGTAATAGCCGTGTTCCGGGATGAGCCAGAAACCAAGACCCAGGGTGATAATCAGTCCGGCCGCGCTGGCAAGGGCGTTCACATAATATTTACCGGTGCCGGAGAAATAATGGCCCCCGATCATCGCTATATTATAGATAAGGATACCCGGGGCAAGCCACCACAATACGCGGTTTATCTGGCTAAATCCGGCACCGAAAAGGAAGGTAAAAAAACCGGAAGGCAGCAACACCAGAGGAAGAATGACCGCCAGCGAAGCCCAGAGGCTTAGACGGATGAAACGCGCTGTTAGCTGTTGAGAATACCCCTTGTCGGTGCTGTTGGCAATTGTGGAGTACTGCACCAGCGCTATGCTTCCGCTGATCATCCAGACGGCCTCCATAATCGAGACTCCGTTGGAATAGACGCCAACACTTTCGATGCCGGCAAAGCCTTCCAGCAGGTAATAGCTTATCCGAAAACTCAGCAATTGTGCAATGTGCGCTAACTGGTTCACGAAGCCATACGCGAACAAATCCCGAATCAATTGACGGTAAGATTTGAGGGCTGGGGCTGCTGATCTGCGCAGGGGGGCAAGAAACAACAAACTGATCAGCAGCATGCAGAGGTAGGATACGTAGAGGGCCGCGAAGTAGGCCCGGATGTCGCGCAGCTCCGAAAAAGCCACCAGTCCCGTAAAGGTCACAATTACCGCGAGGCTTTGCAGCAAGTTTACCAGGTTGCTTTTGCCGATGTGCTCCCGCCCAATCAGGAGGTTGGTATTGATGGATGCCCACGAGTTGATAACAGAGAGTACCGCGATGTGTAGCGCCCATTCGTGCGGGACAAGGACTGTGGCGTCAAGCACAAGCCACCACACCAGGCCGCAGAGTACCGACCAGCCATAGGAGGGAAGAATGAGTTGCCGGATACGGTAACGGGGCGCCAGGTACACGAGTGAAGCACCGCCAAGGATATTGCTGAAGAGTAGGATCAGGGCAACGGTGGTGATAATGATGCCTTGTTCGCCTTTGCCGGCCGGACCCAGAAAGCGGGATACCGCCACCACCACCAGAAAATTGATGATGGCCGTTACAAAACGTGTCCCAAAGGTGGTAGCAATCCGTTTAAACACTAGGGTTTGATATAACGTTCGTAAATATCCAGCAACTGCCTGCCCACCGCTTCATAGCTGAAATGGGTGTCGGCGTATTTATGCAGGGCCTGTGGATCGTAATTGGAAAGATGATGCAACATATCGTCCAGCGCTCCGGCAAACGCTTGTTCATCTTCGCTTTCTACGAGTTTTCCCAGAGGTGGAAGCACATGCTCGTGGATGCCACCCACTCGCGTAGAAAGCACAGGCAGTCCGGCAGCCAGGGCTTCAGGGATGACACAGGGGAAGTTTTCGTACCGGCTAAACATCACCAGAAGGTCGCATTTTGCAGCCAGTTCGGCAATTTCCGCGCTACTGAGCTGACCGTGAAAACGAATATTATCAGCCAGATCAAGTTGACGGGCCAGTTCGCGGTAGGGCTCATAACTGCCGTCACTAACCACATCGAGCACAAAGTCGTTCCGGATGTCATTCAGGCAGTTTAAGGCGCGCAGCAGACCGGCAAAATTCTTTTGAACGGGATGCAGGGTGGAAATGTGCAGCAGACGATAATATTTTTTTTCGGCGGGCTTGGCTTGGGGCTTAAAAAGTTTGGTGTCTACAACGTTGGTCACAGTAATGTAGTTTCCGCTCAGTCCCAGGTTCTGCATGGCCAGTCCGAGATCGGTACTGTCGGGCATCACCACCGCCGCATCGCGGATAAAACGCCGTGAAAAGGCGAGTTGCCATGAGGTAGGTTTGAGCGGGTCGGAGGGAAGATAGCCGGTCCAATGCTCCTCGATACCGTAGGGAACCCGGAACTGACGTGCAAATCGGCGGGCCATAAAGGTTACGGGCCAGGTAATCGCCGAATGGATGAAATCCGGCCCCCCAAAGCGCTGGACCAGCAGTTTACTGCCCCTGCGGTAAGCCCTGCGGAAGCGCAGGTATTTGATAAGCGGCCCCAGTAGCGGTATGCGTGGAACGGGTTTTACATACATGATCAGCACCGGAAATCCCTTTTCCTCCGACCACGATACCACGCGTGCTTTCCTCAGGCTGGGATCTGTGCATACATGCAGCACCGCCACCCGGCAATAGCGGGCTGCCGCTTCGGCATGCTTCTCGATAAAATTACCCAGTGTTGGCTTTACGCGGCTAGGATACCATCCCGGAAGGAACCAGATGTTGATATTCTTGACAGGAGTCATAGAGAACAAAAGTAAAACAAAATCCTTTTGATGCTCATGACATATTCTTGCGAATGACCGACACCGCAAGGACTGCCTATTTGAAAAAAAATTTTGTGGTTTCCGGTTAAAACCTTATTTTTGCACTCCTTTTACACGGTGGTCGTAGCTCAGCCGGTTAGAGCGCCAGATTGTGGATCTGGAGGTCGTGGGTTCGAGCCCCATCTTCCACCCAAGAGTGCCATTTGGTACTCTTTTTTTTTGATGGGGCGAGAAGTTTACCCCGAGCTTGTCGCGGGGAGCCCCATCTTCCACCCAAGTTGCCATTTGGTACTCTTTTTTTTTGATGGGGCGAGAAGTTTACCCCGAGCCTGTCGAGGGGAGCCCCATCTTCCACCTCCTTGTATAAATAATAAATTGGAGGTCACAATGGGTGGCCTCCAATTCAAATTTCGGTTTAACAGCTTATCTTACCAACTTAACCCGCACGGCCACCGGGCCTTTATTCCCCATCTCCACCTCAAAGGTCACCAGGTTGCCTTCCTTGATTTCTTCCAGCAGGTTGTTCATGTGAACAAACACATCCTGACGTGACTGACCGTCTTTGATGAAGCCAAATCCGCGGGAGGAATCGAAAAAACTAACCGTACCCTGACGGATCGGATCTTCTTTGGGACCATCCTCCCTTTTCGGAATGGAAACCTCAATGTCTTCAATGTTGGTCGTCGTTTTTTTAGAGGGATCCGGCGATTCCGTTGTGATAACGCCAAATTCGTCAACATACGCGATCATGTCTTCAAAGCTGTCGGGCTTATCATTCTCTTTGCGGGCCAAGCGTTTTTGTTCTTTCTCTTTCCGCTTTTTTTCTTTTTTGTTTCTTACGTCTTTTTTGCTGAAAGATTCATGCGATCTTGCCATACGTTCGTGGTTTCTCTGTGATTAATTAGGTGCCTGCCCTCGTTGGATTAGTTTGCGAAAGGGTGGGCGACGACAGGGATATTCTTGTGAATTAATTTTTGAATGTCGCGCAAATAGGACATTTCATCGCCTGAGCAGAACGACACTGCTGTGCCCGGAAATCCGGCCCGCCCGGTGCGCCCAATGCGGTGCACATAGGTTTCGGCCTGTTCAGGTAATTCGAAATTTATTACATGGGGCAACTGGGCGATATCAATGCCCCTGGAGGCAATGTCGGTGGCTACCAGTACCGTCAACGATTTATTCCGGAAGTCTGCCAGTGCCCGCTCCCGCGAACTCTGCGATTTGTCGCCATGAATGGCCGCAGCCTTAATCCCGTTCTTCAGCAGTTCCCGGCTTACCCGGTCGGCGCCCCTTTTTGTACGTGTGAAGATCAGGGTTTGCTCGGCACCTGTAGAGCTGATGACGTGACGCAGTAAACTGCGCTTCTGGTCCTTAGCAACATGATAGACCGTTTGGTCTACTTTCGAAGGCGGCGCAGAGGCCGGCTTAACATTTAGTAGAACGGGCTGGTGCAACAGGGTCCGCGCCATTACCATTATCTCGTTCGGCGCTGTGGCCGAAAATAATAAAGTCTGCCGTTGCGCCGGCAACTTGGCAATAATCTTCTTCAAATCATGAATAAACCCCATGTCCAGCATGCGGTCTGCTTCATCCAGTACCAGATATTCAATGGTGTCGAGCCGGATGATCCCTTGCTGCATCAGATCCAGCAAACGACCCGGGGTGGCGACAACAATGTCAGCGCCGGCCTTGATCTTGCGAACCTGCTGAACCTGCGATACGCCGCCAAAGATGCATACGTGCTGCAGGGGAAGCCCGCTGCCGTAATCCGAAAAACTTTGTCCGATTTGAAGGGCCAGCTCACGCGTCGGTGCCAGAATGAGCGCCCGTAAACAATGCCGGCGGCCCGCCGGGCTCTCGCTCATGCGCTGCAATAACGGCAACGCGAATGCAGCCGTTTTGCCAGTGCCGGTTTGGGCACACGCGAATACGTCGTGGCCCGCTAAAACAGCCGGAATGGCGCTGTCCTGAATAGGTGTGGGCTCTGTGTAGCCCATTTTTGTTAGCGCACTGTGTAAGGGCGCTGACAGATTGAATTTTTTAAACATTAAAATTGTACAAATGAATATATTGGTGATTCACGCGCATTGCGTGAAGACAACAGCCTGAAAAAATGCAGAGAGATTATTTGCCCTTGCTGGGCACAACGTGTTGTAAAACCTGATGGTTACAAAATGATCAACATACACTCTTCCGGGAAGAAGTTCGGCAAAGGTACAAAAAAAATGAACATAATCGCTAAATTATGTTCATCCCCTGCCACCAATGCTTATTGGTTGATTACGGTCGACTATCGACTATTCTGATAATCTTGCCAGCTTTGCGTCAGATAAATGTCTTC
>CAZPDS010000038.1:0-5749 GCA_964585485.1 uncultured Bacteroidales bacterium | reverse complement strand
TCGACTATCGACTATTCTGATAATCTTGCCAGCTTTGCGTCAGATAAATGTCTTCACCGTAAAACCGCAATATGTGAATAAACTCAGCCGCATCGCGGTAACCTTTCACCGTGGTGATGGTCTTACCATCAGCATCCATGATCACAAAAGCCGGATAACCAAGTTGGCCCTTGAGCAGCGAAATTGCCAGCTCGTGCGTGCGGCTGGTGTTACGGTAAGTAGTGCCGTTGTATACGATAGAGTCCTTTTGTTCGGCGTTGAATTTAACGGCCAAAAAGTTTTTATTCATTACCTCCGCGATGGCGGGATCCTTAAAGGTGCTGTTATCCATTTTGACACACCAGCCACACCAAGTAGTGTAGACATCAATGAAGATTTTTTTCTTGCTTTTCTTTGCTTTGGCGTTGGTTTCAATGGCCTTTTCAAAACTCATCCAGGGGATGGTGGCGTCTTCGGCCGGTTTCTGTGCCCGGGTGGGCTGGATCAGCGATGCAACAAACAGCATCATCAGGAAATAATAAGCAGGTTTCATAGGTTTTTTTTTTGCGGCGCCGCATTGAACAAAAATACTGCCATTCACCGCAAAGGTATGGTTAATTCATGTACTAACCATTCAACTAAGAAGGGCTAAGTATTTTTCGTTCTTAATCGACCTTCAGGTAGGGTGCAATGCGCTTGTAAACCTTTTCGGTAATCAAAGCGGACTTCTTTATATCCTCCAGCTGATCGAAAGGCCCGTGTTCTTTCCTGTAATTGGTGAGCGACAGCGCAATGTTATAGCCGATGTATGGATGGCTTTTTAGTTCATCGAAGCTGGCGCTGTTTACGTTTTTTCGCCGTATCGCTCGGGGGTTGACGGTGAGCTGGGGGGCGATTCGTTGATACAGCACGCTGTCGAATTTTGGAATTTCCAACAACTGCTCAATCCGTAAGAAGCCGCCCAGAGCCGATCTGTACGCAATTATTTTCCCGGCAAAGTAATCCCCGATCCCTTTTAGTTTTGTTAAATCATCGGCCTGGGCTGTATTGAGCTCGACCCGCTCGATGATGTCCGTCTTTTTCTGTTCCGTCCATGGCTGCTGCGAATGGGCTTTAGCAGAGGTTTCCGGCAAGGTGATAAAGGGGGCGAGGACTTCATATTCCGTCGCAGAAATGCAATACATTTTTTTAAAGTCAGCCTTGCTCCGGAACGTTCCGCCTTTGTTCCGGAAGTTGGTGAGCATCCGGATCTGCCGTGTTGTCAGTCCGAGCCGCTGCCAGTCCGCCGCTGCCATCGTATTGGGATCAAATGAAAACGGCGCCAGGTGGCTTTCTTCCCCGCGGGACTGAGCCCCGCTGCGCTCATACCCCCTTGGGTAGTAGCGTTGGGCATAGGATTTTTTCTTGATTTCTTTCCGCGTCTTTTCAAACGCGAGGATCTCCTCTTTAAACGCTGAAAAATCGTACTCCCTGGTGGAAAAAAAATGCGGGAGCAGGAGGTTGGTTAATATTAGCAGCACCAACAGGAATAACAGAACAAACAATCCCCTCCGTTCCGACTTGTTGAACGAAAGGTACTCTTTGAGAACCTTTTTCATTACCCGATTTATTTGTCCGGCTGTGGCCGGTGTTTTTTTTCGGGATGAAAATACAAAAAATTTCAGAACCCTGATGCAAGCATTATTGATTCTTTATGGTCGTCAGTGCAGGAGGAGCGTGGAGGGCGAGGTGTGGAGGATGATGCGTGGAGTCTGATGCGTGGAGGGACTAATGACTCAACCATGTGCGGTCTGCTGAAGCACTCATTAGGGTTGGTATGCCCACTGCCCGGAGCGTCCTCCTGAACTTGTTTCAGGATCTCGTCGTGCAGTGCCATATCGTTAAGAGCTATCTAGCAGTGATCCCTCCCTTCGTCATGATCAAGGAGCGGGTTCTGGTTCCTGCTCCGGGCGAACACACTCTACCACAGCGTGCAGCGAAATTAATAATGAATAATTTCCACCACTACTCCGCGTTCTGCACCACTTGCGTCAGATCGCTTACCTGCTTCTCCAGTTCAATGGTGCAACGGGTGAAGTTTTCAATTGGCCAACCGCCCCATAGTATGTAATTACCGTTGTTGTCCTTGGTGTTATACACAGCGCTGGTGGTATTGTCGAAATACCAGGTCATGGTGTTGTAATCGTTCGTGAAATCAACACCAACATCCAGAAACTTATGATACACTACCAGGTCGAGGTAGGCCTGTCCAATGCCCAGCATATCTAATAAATCCGTCAGGGTCTTTTGTCCGGGCAGCCCTTCCAGTTTCATCTCCAGTGTGAAGCGATCAGGGGCACCGCCGGCTACAAAAAATTCACCACCATTAAAGTCGAGCCCGGCATAATTGAAGACCTGGTCGATGTAAGAAGCAATCTGCGTGTACTTGCTGTCGCCGTATACGATATACATAATCAGCGGACTGGCGGCTGCAATCACGGTGTTGTCGCTGCTGAGGTGCAAAGCCGTTATCGGAAAATTAAAGCGGGAAATCTGGTCAACCCCGTTTTCATCGTACACATGTTTAACGACCCATACCCCTTCCATGCTGGTTTTGGTAGGTTTCTCTTCCGTTTCGCAGGCATTGAAAGAAAGCACGGCCGTTAGCAAAACGGCTCCAATGAGTAAATTCTTCACATATTTCATAGGGTAGTCTTATATAGTTAGTATTGATTGAATTATTTGAACTTCTGTAGCAAATCTTTTACCGCATCCTTGTGTACCATAAAGTCCATCATTTTTAATTTGATGTAATCTTCGTGGAAGAAATAGTAGCCGAAGTTTTTGTTTTCTTTGCCGCAATTGCGCGAACCCGACCCGCTGTCTTTCATCAGGAACCAGGTTTTTCCGTCTTTTTCATAATAACCCACCAGATGAATTCCGTGATCGTCGGTGGTGGTTTCGTTGCTGAAGCGGAACTGACGGGCGCTTTCATCAATGTAGGCCGAAGGAATATCGAAAGTTGGGATGACGGCCACGTTCGACTGGCTCACCAGACCGGCTTCGCTCACATCGCCGCCAATGGCCATGGTATATCCGGCTTTAATGGATTTTTTAAGGATGTCCATAAACACATCCAGGGGGACATTATGATAATCCGATCCATGCCACCAGTTGTCAGGAACCTTGTATTCGCACAATGTATAATACGGATCCTGCATCAGCGACATGATATCCACGTAGTCGTCCGGATTAAGTTTGCAGATATTTTTCAGGTACTCCTGCGGTGTCATTTCCTTGCCCTCGGCCGTAATTTTTGCGGGCGGTACACCCAGGTAGTGATTCAGAATGGCTTTGATGGTGGTAAGCACCTGTTCTTCGTTCCACGTATTCGATGCTTTCACCGATTTCAGGTAGGCGTCCATTTCGCCAAACATCGCCTCGTGGGTGTGGTAGGACTGCCCGGGTTTCAGCCCTGAATACGTCTCCAGTGGTACAATGCCGTATTGTTTCCAGATGCGGTTCACGGCGTCGCCTTCGGAGCCTTCGCTGAAAGCGGAATTCCCACGCTCGCGCACGTAGCGCCGGGCTTTCTCAACGTACTCCCAATATACGGTGTACATTTCCGACAGCTTGATTTGTTTCTTATTCATTCGGTATATTTCGGATTCGAAAAAGGACGTGGCGCTAAAACACCAGCAGGTGCTGGTGTTTCCCTGCGATACTGGGGTATTCGCCCATTGCCGTTTGAATTGATCGACCGAGGTCGGCAGGGTATAGGACGTCAGGTCAATTTTAAAAACACCATTCGACGGTGGCGTTTCAGCCTGTTGTTCGAAGTCCTGTATGCCTTTCAGAATGTAGTTCTGATAGTAGCCGGCTTTGTATTGAATAAAGGTGCCTTTGTCTGTCACCGGTTCCTGAGCGCTGGCCGCCGTCCAGGCCACCACCGCCGTTAACAATGCGAACGAAATTCTTTTCATCAGAAAAATAATTTGGGTAAAGATAAATAAAAATCCCGCTTTGCCACATCCTCAGTTTCTTAAGGAATTGCTAATAAAGCAAAAGGAGCCTCCCGGCTCCTTTCACAATAATATATTAAAATCACTCATCACTATTCACTATTCCCTATTCCCTATTCCCTATCGAAACCCCATATTCCGCTTATCTGTAATCTTCTCACAGTAGTGGCATCTGAGTTTCACATCAATCTTATTGATGGTTTTGAATTTGGTGGGCACGTTTTCGATGTTGGTGACGCAGTTGGGGTTTACGCATTTCACTACCTTCTCGACGGCGTCGGGAACTTCCACATTTTTCTTGGTGACCACCTGAAAGCCTTTGATCACGATGAGTGTCGCGGTGGGTGCTACCAGCGCGATTTTGTTGATGTCGTCGTTTTCAAAGTATTTATTGTTTACTTTGATGATGCCTTTTTTCCCGTACTTTTTGCTATCGAGGTTGGTGCCGAAAAGCACCTGCTCTTCGCAACGGTCGAGGCCCAGCAGGCGGATGACCTGAAATACGCTGGGGGCCGGGATGTGGTCGATAACGGTTCCGTTTTCGATGGCGGAAACGATTAGTTTTTTGTTATCCTGGTTTGTCATATGATTATACTCCTAAGATTGCTTTTAAAATGGCCTGACGAACATAAACACCGTTCAGCGCTTGCTGAAAATAATAGGCTTGCGCCATCTCATCCACATCTTCGTTGATTTCGTTCACGCGCGGCAGGGGATGCAGCACTTTCATGTTGGGCTTTGCCTGTTCGAGCAGCGCGCGGTGGAGGTTGTACGAATTTTTTACTTTTTCGTATTCGATGGGATCTGAGAAGCGTTCGCGCTGGATGCGGGTCACATAAAGCACATCGGCTTTGGGGATGGCCTCCGTGAGGTCGGTGTACTGGAAATAGTCCAGCGAACGGTCTTTGATGTAAATCTTGACGGCGGACGGGAGTTTCAGTTCAAGAGGTGAGACCAGATGATAGGTCGTATTGAACTGGCTCATGGCGATGCTCAGTGAGTGTACGGTGCGTCCGTATTTCAGGTCGCCCACGAAGGCCATGTTCAGGTTGTCGAGCCGGCCCTGGGTCTTACGGATGGAATACAGATCGAGCAGGCATTGGGTAGGATGTTGATTCGCCCCGTCGCCGGCGTTAATGATGGGTACGGAAGAAACTTCGCTGGCAAAGCGGGCGCTGCCTTCCACGGGATGGCGCATCACAATCAGGTCGCAGTAATTGGCCACGGTCTTGATGGTGTCTTTCAGCGATTCTCCTTTTTTCACACTGGAACTGGCCGCATCGGTAAAGCCAATTACGCGTCCGCCGAGCCGGTTAACGGCACTTTCGAAGCTGAGGCGGGTACGGGTGGAGGGCTCAAAGAACAGGGTGGCAACCACCTTGCCTTCCAGTATTCGCTGGTTGGGGTTTTTCTCAAACTCCTCCGCCATGTCGAGGATCTTGATGAATTCTTCCTTGGTGAAATCATCAATGGAGATCAGGCTTTTGTTTTTCATAGAGGTTGGTTTATCCGGGCTACGTTTATGGTTTACAAAAATAAGATCAAAAAAAAGGCGACTGAACGTCGCCTTTAAAAAAAAATTACTGACAGCAGCTGCAGCCACCTTTGATGAGTCCCTTCTTCTTGAGGAAGTCACAGATGATAACATCCAGGTTGGGCTGGCCAATCTCCTGTAATTCGTATTCAACCTTAACCGTCGGCTGTTTGATCTTGATGATGCGGTTCAGGTCGATCGGAGTAGCAATGACCACTGCATCACAGGGAACGGC
>CAZPDS010000037.1:0-26518 GCA_964585485.1 uncultured Bacteroidales bacterium | reverse complement strand
AAAAGTAAATCAGGATATGTCGCCTGTATTTGAGAAATATACCGAAACTAAAGCAAGTTGAAATATCAATTGGTCGTGTGGTTTGAACCCCGGACAAGAATCCGGGGTTTTTGTTATGAAAAATCGCGAAAATCGATGAAATACAATCAGGTGTATTAAATCGGAATATTACTAACCATATCTTTGTATAAACACTTCTCTCCCATGCCCGGCCCCGTTAAAACCCTCCAGCAAATTGCCGATGAATACGGCGTACACCGGAACACTATCCGGAAATGGATAAAACCTATCCGTCCCTATCTGCAGCTTTCTTCACGCCGAAGTTTGTTGCCCTGGCAGGTTGAATTGATTTATGATTTTTTGGATTATCCTGAATCCATGACTGTTGAAAAATAATAGCCACACAAAAATCACCTTGGCTGCGTTTTTATTATCACGATAAATAATAGAAAACGCCCAACTTCACTTACTCTTTAACAAAACGCAAGGTTTTATTCATCTTTTCATTTTGTATATTCAGTAAATATAAACCATTGGCTAATTCTTTTATTTCCATTGAAAATTTGGGTTGCATTATTTTCCTTTGTATCAAAAGTCGCCCATGTATATCGTATAGATTAATATTTGTACTCCCAATGGGTGAAAGGCTATGTAAATCTATATTTATCATCTCCTTTGCAGGGTTAGGATAAAGCGACACTTCCTCATTCCTAGGTATTTCTGCCATCCCAATAATTTCGGATAACGGACGCTTATAAATGTTATAAATCATGAGGCCTGTAAATAATGTCTCATCATATATTCCCATGGAAAATATTGCACCAGGCCCAAGATTATCGGTTACATTTACCCAACTTACCCCATTGTCTTTAGAGCAAAAAACACGACCACCCAATGTTCCCACAAACAGGTAGGATCCGTACACAGTCATTGCTGTAATTGTCGTATCAAAACCTGAAAAGCCCAGGTTTGCATGTGTCCAGCTTAACCCGTCATCAGAAGAATAAAATACCCCACTGCCGTCAGAACCTGCGAAAACAGTCTGTCCGATGGTGGCCAGTGTCAGAATAAAAGGATTCGATATCCCGGTATTTACCTCATTCCAGCTTGCACCTGAGTCAGTGGATAAAAAAACGCCTTCTCCATACGTTCCGGCAAATATTTTTGATCCATTTTTAACAAGAGAGGTAACAGATGAATTACTGAACCCTGAAATTACAGGCGTCCAGGTGAGGCCATTATCAACTGATTTATAGGCACCATAACTGTTTGTGCCGGCAAAAAGATCCGATCCGCTTCTCATTAATGAATTTACCCAAATATTTTCAAGAGACGAATTCATAGCCACCCAGTGTTCGCCATCATCAATGGATAAATACACCCCGTTCTGTGTTCCGGCAAATATAGTTGAACTATCCACCAATAAACAATATATAACCCTGAAACCATTGGCAAGGTCAATCCCTGTATTTAAAGTCCCCCAACTCTCACCTCCATTTACTGACCTGAAAATTCCTTCACCGTCTGACCCCGCAAAAAGTGTATTCCCTTTTGTTGCCAGGACATTTATACATGGAGTGGCAACGTATAAACTAGTTGTAAGGGCATTCCATATAATACCCGTATCTTTTGATAAAAAGACAGATCCACGACTTGTGCCTGCATATATATGCTGTCCGAATACATTTAATGAGCGTATCTCGACATTAAGCGTCCAATCTGCATTAATAAGTGTCCAATTCAACCCATGATCATCTGATGCAAACAAACCATTATCTGTTCCGGCAAAAAACCTGTTTGCACATACAGCCATCGAAATGATAGTGGAATCTCCCAGTCCCGAATCCAATTGCGACCAGTTTTGCCCCTCATCGTAAGAAGCGAATACATATTTATTCCGGGTTCCGGCAAAAATAGCGGTATCATTTATAGCCAGGGAAAGTACGTTGACGTTGGTCATTCCATTGTTCGCACCAACCCAATGGTTACTTCCAATAACAGATTTATAAATGCCATTTTGAGTTCCCGCATAAATCGTTGAATCTCTAATACCGAAAGAATATACAGTGGTATCGGCTAAACCCGAATTCGTCGAAGACCACACCAACCCGTTTGAGTCTGATAAAAACACACCTTTATCACTTGTTCCGCAAAAGATTAATGAATCTTTGGTTATCAGGACATTGATCGTAGTATCCGCCAGCCCGGTATTCATGGGCATCCAATTTAATCCATTATCATTGGATATATAGGCCCCATGTCCTTTGGTCCCTACAATAATTTTCGATCCCACTTTGGCCATTGAAAGCACAGGGCAAGCCGGCAAACCATTATTCATTTTGCTCCAATTCAAGCCATTGTCGGTTGATTTCAAAACACCATCCAATTCGGTCCCAATATAAAGATCCGAGCCCTTTTCAAGCGAACAAAATACCTGTCCGGCTCGAAATCCGTTTGCAAGCACCCACTGTGCACTCAGGCTGAAACAATAAAAAACGAGAAGGTATAATAGTACAATTGTTTTTTTGAGCATTATTATATGTTTTAAGCGTTACATATATATAATAATTAGTCCGCTTGATGTATTTACTGACATGCTAATCAAAAAAATAAAAGAGGTTGTATAAATCAATTCAACCTCTTTTATTATATGTAATTCGGTTAATTTATCACTATCTTATCTGACTGCATTGTCTTTCCTGATTCAACAACATAATAAACATAGGTTCCATGTGGCCAATCATGAACATCAATGACTTGTTCTCCCTGCAACGCCTCTAATGATATTGTTGACTGCTCCTTACTATCTGAATTGACAAATTTCACATAAGTATCTTTATTCTCCGTCAGCAAGTTCCATTTTATTAAAATCCATTCCGTTGCGGGTGAAGGATAAACGAGGAACGATTCTTTGCAGTTATTTTCAATAGATTGTTCTTCAACAGAATAAGAATGTTTTAATGTTGGCATTTCTTCTTCAAGGTCAATGATCGGATCATAGATAATGCCATACAAACGGCAAATATTCTGAGAATATATTTTACCCGGGCCAAAGCCTTCATCTGCCAAAAGTTTGACTTGTTGCAATTCTGCACTATCAAGCTGATAAATAGTTCTGGAACTTTGGTGTAAATTTTTCAAATGCCCAAATAATTGCACAAATGTTTGATATTCGGCCAATTCATCCGAAGTGAAATTGAATTTTGATGGCATGTTGTTCAGAATTGTTTCGGCAGATGAATATTTTCCCGTTTGGCAGAGATCATTCACTGTCATTATTTCCGCGTTAAAGCTATTCATATTTGCAAGCCACGCTTGAAGCTCAGTATGGTCAACGCCATTGGTGTCACTTAAAATATTTTTAATGATATTTAAGCATGCACGTTCTTTTAATGTAGAATGATTGGCTATATTTCCCTCAAGGGTGGTTCGATAAGTGATTTTCTTCCGATCATTCCGGAGTGAATCAATCATCCATTCAGACATGGGATTGGGTTTTTCGCCCAAGCGGTCAATCATAGCATCACAGTTTAATCCTTCAGGATTTGCCCTGTAAATTTCAAAAAGAATGGGATTAGGCAATACCGAAGGTTTTTCTAATGATTTACTAAGAACATCTTCCGATAAATAGGGCGACTTGCTTAATAATTCATATCTTAACTGCCAGGTATCATCAGGCCAGCTATTCTCGACTTCATTAATCATGTTATCCGTATTCCCTCCATCTATCATAGATGCTAATTTTCCCTTAAAGTTGGCTTCCTGTTCTTTTTCTGCAAGATAAACACTTTCCAAATCACTCAATGCCGTCATTGCGCGTGTTCCACCGCCGCCATTATTGCAAGGACAGGTGTTGTTTGTTGTAGCGGCAATTCTGTTGACAAGATTCGTAACTATAGCTGGATATTCATTCGCCCCTGTACCATAATAATAATTCATTAAAAAGTTAGAATTATTTCTTATATTATAGTAAGGAAGTGCTAAACTTGAAAATTTATTGCCGGCAGAAATAATATTCGTGGAGGAAATATATTCACCCTGATTTTTTCTCATTCCACAATTGGTTTGATCAGTTAGAACTTTGGCGTAAATATCATAAGAGCCGCTAGAAAAGGTATTGCATAAAAACTGCAGACCTATAGTTCCGTCGGAATTTCGATTTTGACCTACAGAGCATAAGCCATAAGTAAAAGATGAAATATTGTTTCTATAGACCTGGTTTGCATTGGGGCCTCCATTTACCATATATGCCGCAATACTAGTTAGAGGAAATGAATTAGAAGAAAACGTATTTTCTTCAATAGTATAACCAGTGCAAGTATTGAAATTTAAACCATTCCCCTGTGTTATTGGAGAATAAGAACTATTATATATGAATTGGTTACCGATTATAGTCGAATTATTAACACCGATATTATAAATTCCAATCTGGCAATTAGTAAAGATGCTATTGCTTACAGCATATGTATTATTTGTTTCGGCCTTTCCCGCGTTAATGCCATATTTCAGATGGGTAAAATTCGTTTTTGTGAATTCCGCTTCCGGGCATGGGGTAACATACGGATCCGAACAATAACCATCCACGGTAAAATCTGCATCTGCTGTAATAATTCCTGATCCAAGCAAGTCTAAGGTAGTTGCGTTAGGGTTAGAGTTCTCAAAAAGGCATCCTTTAAATTTAACACCCTTGACTTTCCACATAGAAACGAACGTATAAAAAGGATCTCCATTTAGCAGATTTGCGGTTGTTTTAAAATTGCAATGTTCAAACCTGGACAGGTCGTTAACAATTTGCGAAGGATTATTAGGATTATAGTTATAATACGCCATAAAGGAAACTGCACGCCAGTTATTAATAAAATTGGCATCGGTTGCCTGAATTATTCCTCCAATTGAATTATAATCTTCAGGTTTCCAATTAGTAATTCCTTCTTTGGCGTTTTCAATGGTAGCTCCATTGGTAAGTATACAAGTACCCTGATTACATACGCCATTTATAGTAAACTGATGTTGGTTGGATGTGCCCCAAACTTCGATTCCCTGCCAAAGCGTTTGGCATGTTGTTGTCAACTTACCACCATCAAGAATTACCGTTGAACCAGGTTGAACAATTAACCTTGAATTACCCTGCATTAACACATCACATGTAATCCTTAATGTTGAGTTGTTTGCAACTATGATATCACGAAAAAAACTAACACCAAAGTCAATTAAAGCATCACTTGAGATTGTCAATGGATCATTTTGAGCATTTGAAGGACATTCTACGTACTTTCTAACATTTAGTACTGATAACGCTCTGTGCATTTGGGTTATCTGATTTGTTGTAAAATAATCGTGAAGCGAACTTGATGCGCCAGAAGGATCCATAATATTATGATTAGGACAAGAATATTCATGATAAAGATCCAATGAGTGACCTAATTCATGAATCAATAAAACAGCCATACCATTTACATACCAAGTATATACTCCATTTATCCAAGGTGTGTTATACTGAAATACAGCAGAATTCTTCATCCAATAATATTTTGCATAACTATCAGGCATATGAATGTAAGAACCATCATTAAAATTATCAGACGGGAATAAAGAACATGCGTAATTACAACCTGTATAAACTGTAGAAGGGGTACAGTTTAAAACATTGTTAATATATGAATTATTTCCAACTGTAAAAAATATATCAATTCCAAGGGGTATATTGGGATCACTATCAATCTCATCGGCTAAACTTTTCAAATACCAATCTCCCCGATTAGGGCACTTGTATAGGTTTAAATCATTGTCGTTATTCCAATAATATGAATTTTTCTTGTAAATTTTGTTAGCAACAAACTGAATTTTTGTGTCAGTAAGGGTACCTCCACATGAATTGATATTCAAGTTGGACATCTTCATATTCATTGATGCTATTATATCATCGATAATTTGAGTATGTTCACTGTCATTTTCATTAAAATTGCCTGTGCCATCATCTTTCTGCACAAAAATAAAGTTAATTCGTACATATTTTACGTTTGAGGATGGTTGTTGAGCATAAAAACTTGGGTCATTATAAAATGTCGAAGTATGCGAGCACGAAATTGTTTTTTGATGCTGAAGCGTGTCTATTGGGCAGTCTGTGCAATCAAGGTATCCATTATCCCAGAAATTGAAATTTTGTGCAGAAATTGCAAAACTCTGAATTGCAATTATGATATAAAATAATAACTTCTTCATATTTATTAATATTTAATTATTTTTTTAAAATACTGAAATTTATTTGATTTTATCAAACAAAAATAAACGCCTGAAGGTATAAAATCAGTACGAATTGATGCATTATCATTAACAATCACATCCGTATAAAGTAAGCAACCAAATGTATTATAAATACATACATAATAGGTATCATTTTGTTTTCCCAAATGAACATTGATGTAATTATTGAAAGGGTTTGGATAAATATCAAGTAATGAATCCGCTACAATTTCTTTCATTGAGAGAAATATAGTGTCGCAAGGGAAAGAATAGCCATTATTATAATATCCCAAGGAAGTATCCTGATAACATCTTAATGGCCCTTGATAACTAAAATCCAATTTGGGGAACATGTAGTTTAAATTACCTATGCTCTCAATTACCTTTCCTTCAAATGAAAAAGCGACATTATTTGAATGTATATACATAACCTTTTTAACAACTCCGTTGATGTTTACCATGTCTGTTGAGTCAACAAATACAGTGTTGTTTGGAGAGGGATACTCGTCAAGAATCCAAAAATCACCGGCATTCAAATTAAAATCATATAATAAACAAAATTTATTAAGTTGATTCTGGAAATAAAAAACTCGGTTGTTTTCATCGTACATGAATATAGTATCATGGTACACATTTGGATTACCAAAATTATCTGGTAAATCAATTAATAACATTTTACAAGTAATGAAATTAACAGAAGTGTCCTTGATAGAAGTAATTTTCATATATGATCCTATGTTAGGATTAGGATTCGAGTAGGAATAATACCAAGTTGATCCTATAGGGGCCCAATTAATTTGAGCAAAAGACGGGATGCTTAATAGGGTGAAAATACATAATAAAATGAAAGATCTCATGATTAAAAAATTAGATAATATTCTATAGAGATAGGTATTAAACGCAATCACTATATTAGTATTCAATATAGGATATTTGAATTTAAAAATGATAACCATACACTTTCGCAGTCCGGTTCTCATCCATAATACATAAATGCTGCGCATAGAACACTTTTACTGAAAATGTGAACTATAAGGATTTTTTTAGTATCTTTCCAAAACCTCCTTCTTTTGGTTAAAATTTATTGGTCATTCAACTGAAAATATTTTTTGCCTGGCAAGGGGGTATTTTTATTTGTTTCTGTTTATAAACTTCTTGCTGTAAGTCATAGTAGTTTTTTACCGATATAAGAGTATTGTCGAACTGCAAATATATGAGCTAATGATTCACACGTATAACCAACGGTAGTTATTAACACAAGTTTAACAGGTAGGTATACGTAGGTATAATACCGAAAAGCCATCTATAAAAACTATATGTATCTTGGGTGTATTCAGGATTGATCCGTTATTGTCACTTATTGATATTTATATCTGTCACTACAAAAAAATTGTACAAATGACCCTCTGAATGTGTTTTATTAGTATATACTCTCGTTGTGATATGCAAAATATCAAAAGACAGCAGGTATAAAACAGATACATTAAGACACTGCATATAATAGAAAAACATTCCTAACCGCTTATACATTGGAATTATGTCGGCAGCAATTGCTGAATAAATGTATATCGAACCTGTATTAATATTGAATTTCATGAATTCTCTTGCACATTCCTGCCTAATCTAAAAACATAGCGCACTTCAGTCATAATCGGCTACCCCCACCTTTGCATCATCACCAGCACGCAAAGGTCAATGCCTGAAAATCAATTTACCTCCTTTATAACGACTGCCTCCGGTTTCTGCGGGGGCATGACACGCGCCCTGATGGGGCGGGTGGTTCTCTCCACGGTAACAATCAGCTCACTGATCGAAGTTGCCCTGTATGCGGGCACTTCGGCATTGGTGGGCTATGGCGTAGGTGATCGTGCCCAGGGAAGACGGGGGGCACACTACCATACTAATGTTTATGAAACACGTAGTGTGAATGGTAATGCCGGTGTTCCTGGTCGCCGTGTTTGTGCACGTGTTCGTGAACGAGGTTCACGCTGATGAGGAAATCCTGATCGCTTAAGATATCGGCGGCCGTTCCGGTTTTCCGTATGGTATGATCATCGCTGAGCACGGCCACGCGTGGCTGCAGGTGATCCACCAGATCGAGCTGATGGGTGGTAAACAGCAGGGTTTTGCCGGCGTGATGCAGTTGCAGCATCAACTCGATCATGAACGTCTGCGTTTTGGGATCCAGGCCGGCCAGGGGCTCATCCACGAGGATGACGTCGGGGTTCATTACGAGGGTGGCGGCAATGGCAACTTTTTTCTTTTCGCCGCCGGAAAGGGCCAGTACGGGGCGGTCGCACAGGTTTTCGATACCCAGCGCCGCCAGGGTTTCGCGGGCACGGTCGCGTGCTTCCGCCGGGCTCATTTCGAGCTGCAGCGGTCCAAACAGCAGCTCATCCATCACCGTATGGGAAAACAGCTGCAGGTCGGGGTTTTGAAAAACGTATTGCATACGCTGACGGAACCAGGCATTAAAGCGGCGGTCTTTCAATGCATGTTCTGATATTTCCCGGCCCTGAAAATGATAGGTGCCCTGTTCCGGGAACACCAGGCCGTTCAGTACATTGAGCAGGGTTGACTTTCCGCTGCCGTTTTGGCCGATGATGCAGAACATTTCCCCCCGGGCAATGTCGAGTTGCAGGCCGGACAAGGCGGTTTCCTTTTGGTTGTATGAATAACTGATTTGCCGGAGTTCGATGAGTGTTTGCATAATCAGAGCATGATGATAATGACCGCGGCTGCCAGGCACGACAACAGAAAGAGAAGATCGGTGATGCGGAAGCGGGCGGTATCGGCCAGGCGCACCGTACCGCTGTATCCTCTCGATACCATGGCCATGTAGGTCTGTTCGTAGTTGTACCTTGATTTGCTGAAAATATAAAACATCCGGCCCGAAACGATATTGCGTACGCTTTTGTCATCAATAACACCAAAAAGTCGCGATTTCAGTGCAAAGTAAGCCTCTCCGATGGTTTTAGCGAGGATAAAAATATAGCGGTAAGCCAGGCCCAGGATCATTGTAAAGAAATCGGGGACCAGCAGTATTTTCAAGCCTTTCAATAAGCGAACAAAAGAGGTGGCGTACACAAAGGTCAGGGCCAGCAGGATGGAATTCATTACACGCAGAAAAAATATGGCGAGCCCGAGTACGCCCTGATCGGTAATACCCACTTCCGCGGGGATGGTGTAAATCCACCAATGCAAAGGCCGGCCGGGGTTCCAGAGCGTGAGGATAATTTTTCCGGGAGCCACCAGGTTAAGCGTGGCCGGCAGGTAGATCAGCAAACCAAAAACCGACGACAATACCAGGACCTTGCGATAAATCTCCCGAAAGGGTACCTGGCTGCAGAACAGCAGAAGCAGTGCGCTCAGGGTCGCGAAACCCTGGGCCCGGAGGTTATTCCCCAGACTGATCGCCACCAGCATTACCAGCAGGGCGACCACCACACTTCCGGGATGCAGGCGCCGCATAAAGGATGCAGCGGCAGGGCCGTTGGTCTGCGCATCGGCGCTGCGGATCACTGCGGCGGCACGCTGCAGGGTACGGTCAAGAAAAGGGTATCCGCGCCGGGTTTGGCGGAGTTCCGGACGATGGGGTTCAGGCCTGCTCAGGTACGATGGTATCACGGAGCCTTTCTTTTTACCAGCAGTTTGGTGATGCCCCAGGTAACACCCAGTGTAAGGGCCGCCCCGATCAGGCCGGAAAGAATGTAATACAGCGATTGCCGGGCCACGGAGGGATCGTCGGCATTGAGGGTATAGTCGGGAAGCGGCGCCGCGTAAGTATCAGCATATTGCTGCAAACCCTGGGGGACGTAGCCAATCATGGCTTCCACCGTTTCTGCCGACCATTCGCCCCAGGCATCGCCGGCATCAAAAAACATCGGGAGGAAAATGCCCAGCGGGCTCAGCAAAACCAGGATCAGCAGTGCTATGAGGATAATTTTCACCTTCCTATTCATTCGAACCTCCTTTTTTTGCGGAATAAAGCATTGAGGGATCATGCTTATGGAAATAGCGAAGAATGCCGGCCGTAACCAAGCCTTCAGCAACACCAAATAACAGCAGGTGCTCGAGTGCCATGACCGGAATGGCCACGGAGAGTCCGTACGGACAGTATAATGGCCTTCCATCCTCCCCAACGGCCAGCAGTGGCTGGATTCCAAACTCTACCGCCGTGAGCACCGCAGCCAGCACCAGGCTGGCGTAACCTGCAATAAATCCTGCAAGAAATACCCTTGAAGATTTTCCGGATTTGCCCCGTATCCATTTAAAAAGATACCAGGCCACGAAGGGCATGAATACGGCCATGTTAAAACAATTGGCGCCGATGGCGGTAATGCCGCCGTCGCCAAACACCAGCGCCTGGATGATCAGTGCCACAGAGACCGCGATCACCGAGGCCCAGGGGCCAAAGAGGATAGCAATCAGCGCGGAGCCCACGGCATGTCCGGTGGTTCCACCGGGGATAGGCAGATTGAACATCATAATGATGAACGAAAAGGCCGCCGCCATTCCAAGGTACGGAATGCTTTTAACGGGAAATTCTTTTTTTACTTTCATAACCGCCACTGCGGCAACAACCACATAGGCCGCCATCAGCGGCACATAAGTTTGTGGTCCCAAATATCCATCTGGAATATGCATACTTAAAAGCGTAAGGTTAAACCATAAACAAAACCATGATCTATTTCGGGGGTACTCAACCCACTTTTATACCCAACCGCCATTTCACAGTCCTCCGTCACCAGGTAATATAGTCCCAGCATAGCAAAAGCGGGCAAGTTTGCACTTCCGGCTTCGGGATTGCGCTCCAGACCACCATTAACAACTAAATGCGCCGGTCCGCGCACGTTCCAGTCGGCCGCCAGGGAGGCGTGCCAGATGTGCATAGATTCGCCGTGCCGGTTGGCGTTCAGCAAATAGCCGGCGTTCACATTGATGGCCACCGGGCTCAGATCGAAGGAGGAAATCAGGAAGGCCGAGGCACTTACCTTGCCACTTCCCAGCCCACGATTCGCATTTCCGGTAGGCAAACTGATACCGGGTTTAAACGCCAGGGCCCAGCGCTTACCTGTGTAGAAGTTGTATTTCAGTTCCAGACATAAATCTGAGAAGCCGGCCGAACGATCAAGAACAGAATCTTCCTCCACCGTTGAAAAAACAAAGGGAAATCCCAGCACAACATCCAACTTGTCCAGCACGCCGAAGGTAAACACGGGTGCAATCTCCGTCTGATTTTCAATGCAGCGGTGTTCATTCTGAAAACCCATGCCAACGCCCAGTTCAACCTGACCAACCCTGGCGCCCACCGTTCCGGCATTGTCGGTCAGCAAGGGCAATTGTGCATTGCACAGCAGCGTACAAACGACCAGGGCCGAAGCCAGCAAGTAACGAAAGATGCCCATTTTACGCATATGCTTCACTTTAAATTTTCGGCTACAAAAATACATGAATTTTATTTCCGGTAACACTTTTTTAAAAAAAGTGTTACTATTGATCAAAAAAAAAAGGCTGTCCAAAGACAGCCTGACAATTTACAGCATCGATTAGCCACAGCATCCATCCTTACAGGCATCCTCACCGCAGTTGCTGTCGCAACCGCAATCGCATCCTGAGTCGGCCATATGAAAATGGCCGTGCTGAAGTTCTTCTTCACTGGCTTCACGAACGTCCACCACCGTACCCTTGAAGTGCAGGCTTTTGCCGGCCAGCGGGTGGTTGAAATCCATGGTCACTTCTTCTTCGGTCAGTTCGGTGATCGTTCCGCTAAATTGCTGACCCTGGTCGTTTCGCATAGGTACGACATTCCCCACCTGGCAAATATTCGTATCGGTAACGCCATCTTTCTGAAAAATAGAGATCGGCAGTTTGACAATGCTTTCCGGGTCGAATTCACCGTAAGCTTCGTTGGCCGGAACGGTAAAGGCGAATGGATCACCTGTCTTCAGGCCCTGTACATTGGTTTCAAATCCGGGAATGAGGTTGCCGCCGCCAAAGAGGAAAATAAAAGGCTGATCAGCCTTAACTTCTTCAATAAGGTTTCCGTCGGCATTGGCTTCCGTAAGGCGATAGCTCAGAGATACCACTTTGTTTTTTTCTGCTTTCATGAATTTTAAGAATAAGGGTGCAAAGATACGCAGAATTTGCGGAATAATTGATTATCTTTACCGTCTATTTTTGCTAATCATCAGCGTCTTATAGTCCATCGGCGAATACAGAACCACGATAAAAATCAATAACCCAACTAACTACCTAATTCCATGAAAAAGCTATTCTTACTCGGCACCTTCGTTCTTTTAGCCGGAATCTCGTACAGCCTGATGCAAGGGGATGTACCCTCCACAACAAACCACAAGGCCACAACAACCCCCATTCCGGAGGATGTTATGGCCATCTTTAAAAATTCCTGTGCGCCCTGTCATTTCGACGGTGGCGGGGGTATGGCACTGGCCAATCTAAATTTCAGCACCTGGGAAAAATTGCCTGCAAAAAAACAGATCAAGAAAGCATCGGCGATTTGTGAAGAGGTAGCCTATAAGAAAATGCCACCGGCCGGCTTCATGGAGTCGAACCCGGGCAAAGTTCCCACCAAGGAACAGGCCGAGATAATCTGCAAATGGGCCAAAAGTTTAACGACGCCCTAAGGGTCCGTCATCAAGAAAATTAAATCCGACAGGGTCACAAATGATGTGACCCTTTTTTATTCGCGGAAGCGGGTCTTCAAACAGTGTTGCCGCAGCCTCCGCCGTACCCGCATCGGACACCAGCAGCAGCCAGGTTGTTGAGGTGGCAGCGTTCATCATCATCCAGTCGTTAAGTGGCAGGAGAAAGCGATGTTGTTGGGGAGCACGGCAAGCCACATAAACAACAACAGATTCCATTCTATGGGCTCCGGAAAAGAGCGCTTCTCCGGACCTGGCCCGCGTCCAGATGTAGGCGGGAAAACGTTGCTGCAGGAGTGCCGAGGCCAGCTCCATGGCCTCATTCAGCATAGTCCGGAAAGCATCGGGAAAATCCGGCACAGCGAACAGTATTCCGGCCAGGCCGGAATCAGTAAGTCCTTCAGGGCTTGTTCCGATGAGGCCCGTATTCAGTGAGCTTGCGCATTCACTGTCCTCCGCATGGCATCCGCTGCCTTGTCCGCCCATAACGAGTTGCTGGCTGTCCGCTTCCAGGGGCTTATCCAGGCCCAACATGCGGAAGAAATTCATGCACGCTTCGTCGCTCAGGAAAGCCGGGTGAACATCGCCGGGGCGTGTCCTCATTGTTGCAGGTAATGACAACTGTCGTTTCCCGGCCTCATCAAAGACGACGGTATTCTTTCCTGATTTTAGGCGTATAAAGGGTTTTCGGCGCAGCGAGTAATGCTCACGGCTGTGCCATTCATCCCAAAGGTCAGTATGGGCCGCCATAAAAGGATAAAAGCGAAGGAACCACTTCCAGTGTTGTTGTTCCAGGAAGCCAGGCTGCACCGACAGACGAAAGGCCAGGCTCTTGTAGTCCACTTCTCTGATTCCACCCACCGAAAGCAGGGCCCGGCGGGTCTCGGGGTAATCTTGAAAATTCGGGTTCAGGCAGGCGGTACGTTGAAAAAGTGAAGACAGGGTGTACTTGTCCAGCAGGGCCGACAAACCCGGCTCAGACACGGCCACCAGATTCGCGGCCGCCGCGTACTGATCGTCGACCGCAGGAACAATATTTTTTTGCCGCAGCGCCTTGACTATGACCTCGTGAAAGACCGCAATAACCGGATCCTTTTCCAGTCCGGATGACACAGAAAGCGGCAGCACATCATAGAAGGAAGCGTTCGTCAGACCCAGGTTTCGCAGTGGGATCAGCGAGCGATTCAAGAGGCGGGCCGCGGCCTGCAAAAAGCCAATATTTTCGGGCGCTACACGGGCATCGAACGGAATCGCTTCCCGTGTTGGGGTGGTGGTGAATGGCGCGTGCACTAAAAAGTTCAGGTGACTCTCCTGTCGTGTCGGAAAATAGGTAAAAAGCCAGGGCAACTTGCTGCGGATGATACAAAGCGATGAGTCCGATGACGAATTCAGGCGGAAAGCCAGGGCCGTTGCTATAGAAACCGATTGGTCAGCATCCAGCAAGAGCAACCATTCCGAAGGCTCCACACGACCCTCCGTGCCGTGAATACGCCGGATCTCCATCCCCTTCTGCAGCCACTGTCGCTGAATTTCGGCGCGATGATGAAGCTTATCCTTGATGTATACCTCCAGGCTGGAAAGATGAGTCAGGAACAACAAACTGAGGCCGTCGAGTTGCTGAAGCCCCTCCCGAACACATTGGAAGGTTTTACGTGTTTCGCTTACGCGGAAAGGCAGCCGGATGAGCGTGCCGAAACCCTGCACGGGTTGACTGGCTGCAGTTTCCTGCAGTACTTCATAATCGTCAATACGAAAATGCCAGGGACCGCTGTGAATTTCGGGGTGATCCGTAAAGGCGTATACGGACCGGAAGCCGATGCCAAACTTCCCGATTTGATTAAATGGTGTGGCTGGACCCTTCGTACTTCCTGCAAAGGTAGTAATCGCCATCAGGTCGGCCTCGTCGAAATCGACACCGTTGTGCATAATATCCAAACGGTCTTCATAAAGCCGGAATTGGATACGTTCCATTTCCCCTTCCGCGGCCTTGCGTCGCAGTGCATCCTCCGTATTCTGAAGCATCTCATCCAGGAAACGGAAGGGGTCACTGTAGAGCTGGGCCAGGAGCTCCGCATGCCGGTTGCCTTTGGCACGGTTGGCGGCCACGGCTTCTCGGCTCTTACGGATATATTCCTGAAGGTTAGACACAGATGTGGAATAAAGAACAAAAATAAGAATATTCCCCTTTCGGGGATGATGAATGCTCCCTAATTCCCGCGAAAGCGTAATTTTGCAACAGAAACCTATCATCATGAAAAGAACAGAACTTTCAGCCCTGGGCGAGTTTGGCCTGATTGAGCACCTGGCCCAAAAAATCAAACTGCAGAGTCCACACACAGTGAAGGGAATCGGTGACGACGCCGCGGTATTGGATGCCCATGGTAAAAAGGTATTGGTCTCTACCGACCTGCTGATTGAAGGGGTACATTTCGATCTTACGTATACACCGCTGAAGCATTTGGGATATAAAGCCGCCGTGGTCAACTTTTCCGATATGGCCGCGATGAATGCGTTGCCGGTGCAGATCACAGTAAGCATCGCTTTAAGCAACAGGTTCAGTCTGGAAGCCGTTGATGAATTTTATGACGGATTGCTCCTGGCATGCAAACAATACAATGTTGATATTGTTGGCGGCGATACCACCTCCAGCACCTCGGGCCTGATGATTTCGGTCAGTGTGATCGGCTACGCGGAAGAGGATGATATCGCGTACAGGAGCGGGGCGCAGGAACACGACCTGATCTGCGTGAGCGGCGACCTTGGCGCGGCCTACGCCGGCTTGCTGATCCTGGAACGCGAGAAGAAAGTCTTTCAAGCGCAGCCTGAAATGCAGCCCGATCTGGACGGGCATGACTACATCCTGGAGCGACAGCTAAAACCCGAAGCCCGTACAGATGTTGTGCTGGTTTTGAAAGAAAAAGGCATTAAGCCGACCGCCATGATGGATATTTCGGACGGTCTGGCCTCCGAGATTCTCCACATTTGCAAGGAATCCGGAACCGGCGCTCTGCTCTATCCAGAAAAAATCCCCATCGATCCGCAAACAGCCTCCCTGGCCGAAAGTTTCAATATGCAAGCCCTCACCCTTGCCCTCAACGGCGGTGAAGATTATGAACTGCTATTTACCATCCATCAAAAAGATTTTGAGACCGTCAAAGAAATTCCTGGCATTTCAATCATCGGACACATCACCGAAGCCGCTGCCGGCGTGCACCTGGTACAGGGAAACGGGGAGCTGGTGCCCATACAGGCCCAAGGCTGGGACGCTCTCAGTTCCGAATGAAAGTCGCAGAACATTTCGACACCTCCGTTAATGCGCGATGAACAAGCGAGCCCGGTGTCTGCGGATCATTCAGCTCCCAGACTAAAGTGCAATCTGTCATTAACGTGAGTCATAACAACAGCGTTCGTATCGTCGATAAATCAGTATGAAAGTTTTGTCCATTTGTGAAAAATTTGTAAAATTCCTCATTTTTTCGTTCTTTTGCAGTTAATCATTAACTAAAACTGAAACCTTATGAAGAAACGAATACTTGTATTTATCGCAGCTCTGTTACTTACAGGGATTGCATCCGCGCAAATCATGACGCCATCGACGAGTCCGAGGACGATTAAAAAATCCATCCCGGCACAAGCGGTGAACAATGGTGCGGCAAAAACGATTATGAACGACACGCTCTACTACCCGATTATGAGGTACGTAACGGTAAGTGGATTTCTGATTTGCAACACCTCCATTACGAGCGCAAGTCAGTATTATACCTGTCCGCAGTCCGTTACCATTAAAGGTTTTAATTTCTTTGCTGATGTAGAAGGCGCGGCCAGTTGTGTTGCTACCTGCGAGATTTATGCGGCTGATGCCAACAATCTTCCGACGGGCGCGGCCCTGGCGTCGACGACCGTTACGGTTGACTCGCTGGACGCGAATGGTTATACCTGCCGGGCTGTGTTTGCCACGCCGGTTACACGGACAGCACCCTACTGTGTCGTTGTTTCAAACTCCTCAGCAACCAATCTCGCGCTGCTAAGCACCGGAAATGGCGATGCACTTTCAGCAAACCATGCCGGCGGATATTTAGGGGCTTGGTACAGTATTCTAAACGAGTTCGGTTACGACATTGATTGGTTCGAACTACCCGTTGTAACCTACGATGTAGCCAATGTGACCTTCACACAGGACAAGACCTGTATCAACAACGGCGAAACGGTGGCCTTTGACGTGACCTATCCCGCCATTTACAGCGATCCCATGTACAATTACGGAGCGTTCACCGACTCGGTGGAGATTTACGCCTTTGAATGGGATTTTGGTGATGGCAGCGCCGCGGTGTATATCGGGGATGTCAGCCACGTTTACACCACCGCTGCGGCATACAGCATTACGTTGAATGACAACTACATCGGATGGTACAGCTACCTCACCCGAACGGTGACCAGTACCATCGATATTTGCACCGGCATCAGCGAAAGCAACAATGCGGATTTGACCATTTATCCGAACCCTTCCGATGAGATGATCACGGTAGCAAATGCAAAAGGCGCTACCATTGAAGTGATTTCGATGATAGGAACAATCGTGAGTCGCATCGAAAACGCCAGCGACAACCAGCTTATCAATATGAGCAAGGTAAATGAAGGCACTTACTTCATCCGCGTAAGCAACGGCAGCAATGTTGTTACCCGCAAGGTAAGCGTGGTTCGTTAGTATTGTCTATTATTATTGATAGTCTTAAAGGCCGTCCTTCAGGGATGGCCTTTTTTCTTTCCTCTCCATGCCGAGAGCAAGCGCGTGCACAGATTCGCTGCTCTGCCACATCGTAAAGCGCTCCGCGGATTTGTTGGGGTTGTATAATAAAAAACGCCCGGTCGCGGGGACCGGGCGTTTTCTTGTAAGCGCAGGAGATTAATCGTTTTTAATCCGCATGCGATAAAAGGAGCGCCATACAAAATAGAGCGCGATCAGGAGAAAGCCCACACCCACGTAGGGTGCCGCATCGCGGAAATTCTCCGAGATGGCCATCTCCATTGCCAACAGGCCGAAGAGGGTTGTAAACTTAATCACGGGGTTCAGGGCCACAGAGGAAGTATCCTTGAAGGGATCGCCCACGGTATCACCCACCACCGTAGCGTCGTGCAGGGGGGTTCCCTTTTCGCGCAGGTCGACCTCGACCACTTTCTTGGCATTATCCCAGCAACCGCCGGCATTGGCCATAAAAACAGCCTGGAACAATCCAAACACAGCAATGGCGATCAGGTAGCTCACAAAGAGGGAGACCGCATTCACACCACCAATGCCCGAAGGAGAGGCAAGACAGGCGAAAGCCAGTGCAAAAAAGAAGATTGCAAGAAAAATATTAAACATTCCTCGTTGGGCGTATTGAGTACAAATCTTGACCACTTCGTTGGATTTTTCAAGGTCCGCCTTTTTCGGGGCATTGGGATCCAGATTAATATTCTTTTTGATGTACGCCACCGCGCGAAATGCCCCCGTAGTAACAGCCTGCGTAGACGCCCCGGTAAACCAGTAAATAACGGAACCTCCCAGGATAAGGCCAAGGATAGTGTAGGGATTCAACAAATTAAGAATGTCTTCCGGCCGCACACCCAGTGTTTTCTCGATCATAAGAATGAGGGAGAAAATCATGGTTGTAGCACCAACAACGGCTGTTCCAATCAAAACGGGCTTTGCCGTAGCTTTAAATGTATTGCCGGCACCATCGTTGGCCTCCAGATAGTATTTAGATTTCTCCCAGTCGGGTTTAAAGCCAAAATCTTTTTCGATTTCAGCCGAAGCCATCTCTTTATTGTCCTCGATCAGCGAAAGCTCGTATACTGACTGTGCATTATCGGTCACGGGACCGTAGCTGTCAACCGCGATGGTAACCGGGCCCATGCCCAGCATACCAAAAGCCACTAGACCAAATGCGAAAATAGAAGGATACACCATGATACTATCCAGTCCGTAGGTGGAAGCAAAATAAGCGAGAAACATCAGCACGAAAAAGACGATACCTTTCCAGAAGGCGCTAAAATTACCGGCCACAAAGCCCGAAAGAATAACCAGGGAGGCTCCGCCCTCACGACCAGCGCTCACCACTTCGTTAACATGTTTCGATTTGGGGGAGGTGAATATTTTGGTAAACTCGGGGATGATAGCTGCGCCCAGGGTTCCGCAACTGATAATGGCCGAAAGTATCCACCACATATCCGTATTGCCGTTCAGGTCGGGAATCAGGAAATAACTTGAGGCGAAGGTTACCACGATGGACAGGATACTGGTGATCCAAACCAGATTGGTCAGCGGCATTTCAAAATCCAGATCCTCACGACCTTTATATGTAAGATTGCAGATAAATCCGTTGATCCAGTATGCGCAAATGGAGGTTATCACCATCAGGATGCGCATAACGAAGATCCAGGTAAGCAATTCGACTTGCAGAAAGGATGTATTGGCCGCATCCAGGCCGGTCACGGCCAGCAGAATAAATGACACGAGGGCTACGCCGGTAACGCCGTAGGTTTCGAAGCCATCGGCGGTGGGGCCCACGCTGTCGCCGGCGTTGTCGCCCGTGCAATCGGCAATAACCCCAGGGTTGCGGGGATCATCTTCGCCGATTTTAAAAACCACTTTCATCAGGTCGGAACCAATGTCGGCAATTTTGGTAAAGATACCGCCGGCGATACGCAAAGCAGAGGCGCCCAGGGATTCACCAATAGCGAAGCCGATAAAGCAGGCACCGGCCAGATTACCCGGCATCAGCAAGAGAATGACCAGCATCATAGTAAGCTCCACGCAAATCAGGAGCACGCCGATGCTCATGCCCGCTTTAAGCGGGATGTTCAAAAGATGCAAGGGATTACGCTTGAGCGATGCAAACGCCATGCGGGTATTGGCCAGCGTATTCATTCGAATCCCGAAAGCCGCCACGGCGTAGGATCCAAGAATACCCACCACCGTCCAACCCAGAATAAGCAGTACACCGCCTATCCCAAAGAGACTTTCGCCATTGTGATCCTTGGCCAGAAATCCGAAATAGCCGGCCACGGCAGCCCCAATGAAGACAAAGAGCAGTGCCAGAAACAGGCCCTGCTGCTTGAGGTAGGTCCGGCACGTGGAATAAATAACTTCCCCGATCTCCAGCATGGATTTGTGGGCCGGTAATTTTTTTACCCTCATAAACTGGTAAAAGCCAAAGAGCATCCCCAGAAAAGTAACAATAAAGCCGTAAAAAAGGATGTTTTTCTCCTTAATTGCATCCGGAATCTTTAAGTCAGCCTCACTGGCAAAAGTGGCCATTGGTGCCAGAAAGAGCAGCAGACTTGACAGCGCATACTTATACATTTTTTTCATATAGGTTGGGTTGATGTATTTTTAGAACCAGCGGCAAAGATACTAAATTTTATACTGAATAAATTGTGAAATTGTTAACTAAAGTTGTGTAGCAGCAAGGTCTTCACTTTTTTCGTCATTCCTCAAAATTTTAATACATTTGTCTAAGAAAGCAGAAAACACAGCCAAAACGCTTCCCTTTGAAAAAGATTAAACTCGACATCATCGGCATTTCCTACAGTCAGAACCAAAGTGGCGCCTATGCGCTGATTCTTGGCGAAACGGAAGGTGAACGGCGCTTGCCCATTACCATTGGCGGATTTGAAGCGCAGGCCATTGCCATTGAACTGGAGAAAATGAGGCCTGAACGGCCGCTGACGCATGATTTATTTAAGCACTTCGCCGACGCTTTTCATATTCGTGTAATAGAAGTGGTAATTAATAAATTCCAAAACGGGGTATTCTATTCGTTGCTGGTGTGTGACGACGGAAAGAATGAGATTGAGATCGACGCCCGCACCTCTGATGCGGTGGCTCTGGCCCTTCGATTTCAAAGTCCGATCTTCGCTCTGGAAAAGGTACTTGACGCCGCCGGCATATATATGGATGATCGTTCAGAGGGCGCTAAAAGTGAAAATTCGGAGCCCCTTCCTGTAGACGATCTGGAGCCCAACGAATTCAGCGAAATGAGCCTGGAAGATCTTGAAGCTTTGCTTTCCGAGGCGGTGGCCAGCGAGGATTTTGAGCGGGCCTCGCTCATTCGTGATGAAATTTCGCGTCGAACAAAAGACTAATTCATGAAGGGGCCGCGAAATCTGATCCCCTCCTATCAACAAAAAAACTACGGTAATGATGAATCTAAAAGTACGACTGATCACCATGAACTTCCTCCAGTTCTTTGTCTGGGGCGCCTGGATGATGACCCTCGGTCATTATGGATTTGTAGAGAAACAGTGGAACGGAGCCCAGTTTGGACTGGTTTTTTCAACCATGGGTTTTGCCTCCCTCGTGATGCCTACCCTCTTTGGCATCATTGCCGACAAATGGAAAGCCAATTACGTTTACGCTATTTTGCACCTGCTTTTTGGGGCGACCATGCTCTTTATCCCGGCGATTAATTCGCCCATTGCTTTTTTCTGGGTGCTGCTCGTGGCGATGTGTTTTTACATGCCAACCATCGGGCTAACCAACGCCATTAGTTTCAATGTATTGAAGAAGGCCGGTCAAGACCCGATTGTTGCGTTTCCGCCGATTCGGGTTTGGGGTACCATAGGTTTTATTGTGGCGATGTGGGTTACCAATTTCTTTACGAAGGATTGGGGCCTGGGGCAAAGCATTAAAGTTTCATTTTTTATCTCGGCAGCCCTGGCTTTTGCATTGGGCATATTCTCAATTTTTGCCCTGCCGGTAATTAAATCTGAGGAAAAGAAACCCGCTGCGCACAGGTCACTTGCACATAGATTGGGACTGGAAGCTTTTGTCCTGTTCAAACAAAAGAAAATGACCCTTTTCTTCCTGTTCAGTCTAATGCTGGGGGCCGCACTACAGCTAACGAATGCTTATGGCGACAGCTTTCTGCAAGATGCCAGCGTTTTCCCGAAAGGAGAACTCATCAATAATTTTTCAACCATTATACTGTCCATCTCGCAGATCTCGGAAACGCTCTTTATCCTGGCCATACCGTTTTTTATGAAAAAATTCGGTATCAAAAAAGTCATGCTTTTCAGTATGCTGGCGTGGGTACTTCGTTTTGGGCTGTTTGGACTGGCGGGCAACACCGTCCCCGGCTTTGTGTTAATCATCGCCTCCTGCATTGTTTACGGCATGGCCTTCGATTTTTTCAACATTTCAGGTGCACTTTTCGTGGAAAAAAACACCGACGCATCCATCCAATCCTCCGCGCAGGGCGTCTTTATGCTGATGACCAACGGTGTGGGAGCTGTGCTCGGCAATATTCTGGCCGGATTGGTAATTGCCAGGTGGTTTGAACACCCCGCTATGATTGACGGACAGGAAGTCCTTGTGAAAAACTGGCCGGGTATCTGGATGACCTTTGCTGCTTATGCCCTGGTGGTGGCTGTGCTGTTTGCCGCGCTGTTCCGCTACAAGCACGACTCAACCGACACGCTGAAGATCACCCATTAGGACGCAGCGACATCAAGAATTTCATAGTTGTTCAAGCCTTTTAAGAAGGTCTCCACGGCATACAGGGTTTTGTCGCGCGCTTCAATGTAGCCCATGTGTCCAACGCCACCCAACGACAGCAACACGGCATCCTTCGGCAGGGCGACAACTTTCAGTGCCGACTGGAAATCGATGCGGCTATCCAGCTTCCCGAGGATAAAAAGAACCGGATATTGCGCAGCGGCCAGCACCGCCGAACGGTCGGGTCGTTCCATCATCCCGCGCTGGGCGGCGATTATGGAGTCGGCGGTCATAGCGCGGGCACGGATCACCAGTTGTTCGATGACCTCCGCATAGACTTCCCTGGACGCCGGAGCAAATAGATCCGGAATAAACATGCTCAAAAATGCACGGTGATGTTGTTTCACAAAAGCTATAGTTCGCAGCCTCTTTTCGCGGCCTTGCGGAGGATCTGCGGTAGGCACTGAATGAAAAAGGCACAAACCGTTCATCCGCTGTGGAAATTTATCGGCAAATGCCATGCTGACATAACCACCCATTGAGTGTCCCAGCAAGGCACAGCGTTGAACGCCCCTATGCTCAAGCACGGCCATCACCAGGTCTGCCATCTGCTCCATCGTATGGCATTCGCCCAGGCATTCACTTCCGCCATGCCCCGGCAAATCCACGCAAAGAACGCGAAATTGTTTCGCGAGTTCTGCCGAAAAATCGTCCCAGATATCCAGCGATTCTGTAAAACCGTGCAATAATACAACACAAGCGCCCTCACCCTGGTCGGTAAAAGCGATTTTTCGCCCGTTGAAATGCATCCATAGTCGGTCCATATCGGATAATTTGAACAAAAATACGTGCTTTCCAGGGAATCTGCCTTAAGAGGAAGACGATAATAAAACAGAAATCGTATTTTTGTCCTCATTCTCCTATGTTTTTTCTACCAAAAAAGAAAACGATTTCGAGCTCCGGAAGCCTTTCGCTGATCGCCCTTCAACGACTCAGGCGCAACCGGCTTGCTATGATATCCTTTGCATTCATTGTCTTTAGCGCACTGATTGCCATTCTGGGCTACCTGATCACACCCGATAGCAGTCCTTATGCCAACACCCAGCTCCCGGAAATCGCCGCATCGAACCCGGGATTCAAAACAGAGCTGCTCTTACTGACGAAAAACGAGCCCACGAATGAGCAGACCTGGTTGCAGACCTTAGTGCGGGGAAAGAAAAACGCTTTCACTACCATACCTATATCCACGTATCACTTTCACGGCGATGAGCTGATTGTTGAAGAATATACCGGCATGCAGCCTAACGACGGTCGGGTAATCCATTATTCGCTGGCAGAAATTGCGTATGCGCTGGCACCTGGAAGCCTGACCGAAATAGATCGCGACAGCCTTGTTCATTACACCCCCCTGAATGGCGTCAGAGCATCGGTTCCTCTGCAGGCCCTGCGTGAAAAAGTTCGCCAGGATCATCTGGTGACACGAAGGCATTGGCTGGGGACCGACCGCTTCGGACGGGATGTATTGAGCCAGCTAATGATCGGCACACGCGTGAGCCTTTCCGTAGGCTTTATCTCCGTCGCGATTTCACTGCTTATTGGCATTCTTCTGGGGTCCATGGCCGGATTTTTCAGAGGCTGGGTCGATAATCTGATCATGTGGTTTATAAATGTGGTTTGGTCCATCCCTACGCTATTGCTGGTGATTGCTATAACTTTTGCACTCGGAAAAGGGTTTTGGCAGATTTTCATTGCGGTTGGTCTGACCATGTGGGTGGAAGTAGCACGTGTCATACGCGGTCAGATTCTGAGCATACGCGAGAAAGAATTCGTTGAGGCAGGGCGGGCACTGGGTTTCCGGAATCCCCGGATCATATTCCGCCACGTTCTCCCGAACGTAATGGGCCCGGTGATCGTGGTATCCGCTGCAAATTTCGCTTCCGCGATACTAATGGAAGCCGGCCTGAGTTTTCTGGGCATCGGCGTTCAGCCACCCATGCCCTCCTGGGGTACTATGATCCGCGATCATTACGCCTATATCATTCTCGACAAACCGCATCTGGCGCTGATTCCGGGCTTTGCTATCATGCTGATGGTGCTGGCCTTTATGCTCATCGGCAATGGTCTTCGGGATGCGCTTGATGTAAAGTACGTGGAGAAAATGTAGGCCCGTATGCTATTTTATTTTTTTGTTTCGAAAGTTTATGTACATTTGCACAAGATTTCTCCTTTAGCACATCAACAACTCATCTTCGGGTTTGTTGATATCTCGAAAAAATCGTCAATTTTACAATTCTTATTTCCAGCATTATTGTGCGTCAACTTTGTTGACCAATCTAACTAAATTATTTTATGTACGACATCATTGCCTTAAACAGCAAGTCCCTACCCGAGTTGCAGGACATTGCCCGTCAACTGAACATTGAAGATCCGGAAGACCTGCGGCGTCAGGACCTTATTTATAAAATTCTCGACAACCAGGCCTTACGGCCCATCAAGGAAGAGCCTAAACCGCGCACTCAGACACCGGCGGCGCCCAAGCCCAAAAGCAAGCAACGCCGTCCGCGTACCCCCCGGGTTAAAGAGGAGGTTCGCGAAGAAAAGCCGGCGGCTACTCCAGCCACAGAGCCGGAATTACCCTTACCGCAGGAGATCAGCGAAAACGTTCATGCTGAGATACTGAAGCCATTAAGTGACAAAGAAATTGACCTTTTACTGCCCGAAGCGGATGAATTTATTCCGGTACCCGATCCGGTAAAAGAAGAGGTGGTTGACATCGTACCGGAAACAACCACCGTTGAACCTACAGAAAACGGCAATCGTGACGAAACTACGGCTCCGGTTGCAGAAGAAATTAAACCCGAAACACAGGAAACGCCATCCCGGGAAATCATCACCAAAAAAGCCCGGCAAACCGATTTCATTTTTGATTACGAAGGCTTAATCTCGACCGAAGGTGTTCTGGAGATCATGCCCGACGGCTATGGATTCCTGCGCTCGTCAGACTACAATTACTTAAATTCGCCCGACGATGTATACGTGTCCCAGTCGCAGATTAAACTCTTTGGTCTGAAAACAGGCGATACAGTTCAGGGTCGGGTACGCCCGCCCAAAGAAGGCGAAAAATACTTTCCGCTGGTAAAAGTTGAATTCATCAACGGCCGCACGCCCGAAGATGTCCGCGATCGCATCAATTTTGATCATCTCACTCCACTTTTCCCCATCAAAAAATTCAAACTTACCGGTCATCCCGAAGAAACCATCAGCACGCGGATTATCGATATGTTTACCCCCATCGGGAAAGGGCAACGCGGACTTATTGTTGCTCAGCCCAAAACCGGGAAAACCGTCTTGCTGAAAGAAATTGCCAACGCAATTGCCAGCAATCACCCTGAAACCTACCTTATTATTCTGCTGATCGACGAACGTCCGGAAGAAGTAACCGACATGCAGCGCAGCGTGAACGCCGAGGTAATTGCCTCCACCTTCGACGAACCCGCCGAACGTCACGTCAAAATCGCCAACCTGGTGCTGGAAAAAGCCAAACGCCTGACCGAATGCGGCCACGACGTGGTTATCCTGCTCGATTCCATTACCCGCCTTGCCCGTGCTTACAATACCGTTGCCCCGGCCTCCGGGAAAGTACTTTCGGGCGGTGTGGAAGCAACGGCACTTCAGAAACCTAAACGCTTTTTCGGTGCTGCCCGTCAGATCGAAAACGGTGGATCCCTCACCATCATTGCCACCGCGCTGACAGAAACCGGATCAAAAATGGACGAAGTGATCTTCGAAGAATTTAAAGGAACGGGCAATATGGAGCTCCAGCTCGATCGTAAACTTTCGAACAAACGCATTTTCCCGGCCATTGATATTGTAGCTTCCAGTACACGCCGCGATGATTTGCTGCTGGACAAAGAATCACTGCAGCGTATCTGGATCCTGCGTAATCATCTGGCCGACATGAATCCCCTCGAGGCTATGGAATTCCTAAAGGATAAGATTAAATACACCCAATCCAACGAAGAGTTTTTTGTTTCGATGAACAGTTAGGGATAAACAGAACAAAAAAAAGAGGCTGTCATGCGACAGCCTCTTTTTTTTGATCTCGAATATCAGGGGGTTTGTTTCCGGTTCACGG
>CAZPDS010000036.1:21327-27050 GCA_964585485.1 uncultured Bacteroidales bacterium | reverse complement strand
CCCGTGCTTGTCGTGTACCACCGACTGCGCATACTTCGGGTGCTGGCCCAGATAGACCTCTTCGAAAAGATATTCATAGTTGCTGTTTGGATTGGTCGGACCAGTATTCATTAATTGGTTTTCATCATGTGGGTCGCCATTCTGACCTAAATAAGAAAATGGTAAAGAAGGCAATTCTGTAATCACGGGATTGGCATTGTCTGAAAAATTGATCATCATACAGGGTCCGGTAGGCGATGTCGATCCCGGAAAAGGTAACAAAAACGATTGTGTTTGGGCATTTGCGTTAAACATTCCTGTCAAAAACAGGAATATAAAAGCAACAAAACTTAGAAAACGAAAGCATTTCATTTGTCTGGTTTTAGTTGATAATTATTTTCTTACTTATTTGAGATTCTCCTGAAAAAAGGCTTAAATAGTATATGCCCGAAGGTAAGGCAGTCACATTTAAAGAAATTAGGTTGTTACTTGTTTGAACTATCTTTTTATTCAATAATTTTTGTCCCTGAAAGTTAAGTAACTCAATAGTGACATCACTTTCGGTAAAAATTGGAGTGCTGATATTTAGAATTTCGGAACACGGATTTGGATAAGCGTGTATGGTTATCGCTGGCATTTCATTGTTTTTTATTCCTGCAAAGCCATCTGCCCTGGTTTTAATCAAATATACATCACTGGCGATATCGAAATTATAATAACCTGACATAATATAGCCACCGTCATTTATTTCCTGAATACAATTCACCCAGTCGTCATTAGAACCACCGTAAATATGTGTCCATAAGGTATCGCCGTTCTGGCCAACGGCAACCATGTAAGCATCCTAACCTCCATGTCCAAAACTGGATGTTTCACCAACTATGACAGCGCCGAACGAAGAAGCAGTACAGAAATAGCCATAATCATTTGCTGTTCCTCCGTATGTTTTTTCCCAAATCACTTCGCCGTTTGTGTCAATCTTGATGAGATACATATCGTAGCCTCCAGCTCCAAAACTTGCCGTTGTGCCTGACAAGAGATAATTTCCATCTGTTAATTTACAAATACAGGTCAACACATCGTACGACGTGCCACCATACGATTTAGTCCAGAGTGTGTCGCCCATTGAATTTGTGCGAACAACATAGCAGTCAAAGGTGCTGGGAGCATCAGGTCCTGTTGATCCTGCAATCATAAACCCGTTCTCTGATGTTTGAATTACAGAATAGGCTCCATTCATAAATTCTTTTTCGTATATTTTTGTCCACAACGTATCACCGTTAACATCAGTTTTTATGGCATACATTGCATCAAACCCCGATGCAAACGACATAGAATTACCAACAATCATAAAGCCTCCATCATTGCATTGAATTAAATCATATCCACCATCGTCTTCAGTACCTCCATAAGTTTTTAACCATACAGAATCTCCTAATGAACTTACCCTCATCAAGAAAACATCCGAAGCACCATTGCCTTCGCTGGATGTTTTTCCGGAAAGATAATAAAAACCATCCGTTCCTTCCAATACTGCAACCGGTGAATCCCAGTTATACCCCCCATAGTGTTTTGTCCAGGTAGTATCTCCATAATCATTTGTTTTTATCAGGTAAATATCTTTGCTGCCTGCGCCCCAGCTATCAGTAAGTCCGGCCACAAGGTATCCGCCATCGGAGGTTTGAATCACGGCGTTTCCACCATCATCTCCACTCCCCCCATAGTGCCGTTCAAACATGATCTGGGCCTGGCTGAGCGCCGGCAGAAGTACGCAAAACAGAAGCCCGTAGAGTGTGCGAATTATAAGATGGACGGATATCATGAGCAGGATTTTTGCACGAATATAATGAATGTTTCAATTTATATTGCACCGCGGTAGAGACGTTGCATTGCAACGTCTCTACCGCGGCGTAAATTCATTCGGCGCATTCGTCATAATACCCCGCACGCCCTTTGCGGCAAGGCTTGCGGCCATCACCGCGTCGTCCGTGGTCCACGCGTTGATGGGTTTTCCCATTTTCGCGGCGCAGCGCAGATCGGCCGGACGGATATGCTGCCATTGCAGATTGAATTCATCAACATAAGGATACTGCCGCAGTCCGCGCAGGGTCAGGCCTTCATCAAACCACAGCGGTAAAAACCACAAGCGTCCCACCCAGGTGCGGCCCAGCCGGATGTCGGGAAACCGGCGGTGAAAGGTGCGGACCACACGGTGCCGCAGGCTGATCACGAGGCAATGGTCCTGCGCATGATAACGGCGGATGATATCGGCTACGGCCGCCTCTATCCCGGGGGTGTAGCCGCTGTGTTCTTTCACTTCGATCATCAGCAGCGCTTTCCCGGCCACCAGTTCGAGGGCTTCTTCCAGCGTCGGGACGCGGGTTCCGGCAAAGGCGGGCGAAAACCAGGCGCCGGCATCCAGTTGTTTGATCCGGTCCAGGGTGTAGTGCCGGACTTCCCCTTTCCCGCTGGTGGTGCGGTTTAGCGTACGGTCGTGCAGCAGCACGATACGACCGTCGCACGTCATGTGCACATCAATCTCAATGCGATCCACCCCGCAGTCCAGCGCACGTTGCAGCGAGGGCAAGGTGTTCTCCGGTGCCTCCGCGGCGGCGCCGCGGTGCCCTATCAGCAGGAAGGAACGTTGGGTCGCTGTCATGAGGTCGTAGTTTGCTTATCCGGCCGCTTGTTCAGCCGGCTGTGTTTGTAACCATACGTGAAATACAGCAGCAGACCGATCACCAGCCAGATCAGAAAACGCATCCAGTTGGTGATCCCCAGTTCTGTCATCAGGTAAAGGTTTGTGAGAAGGCCCAGCACCGGGATAAGCGAGAGTTCTTTGATGATCGCCAGCAGGCTGATGGTGATGGCCGCCACCATAAAAATGATCATCGGCACTTTATGCGAAAAGGCTTGTACACCGGATTCGGCGCCGTTTTGCGGAAGGTTCTCCGTGAAGAAACGCTGCACACCGTCGGCATTGAGGTACCACAACAGCAGCAGCACCACCACCCAGAGCAACGGAAGCAGGTAGCGACTGCTGGCGTAAGGTATGCGGAAACCCTTGCGGGAAGCGGAACCGGAAGCTTCAGGACGCCGCCCGTCGAGAATGAGAACACCCCCCGACACCAGCACAAAAGCGAATAAGGTACCGATACTGGTCAGGTCGGTGACCTCTTTCAGGTTCAGAAACAGCGAAGGAACCGCCACCAGAACGCCCGTCAGCACTGTGGAAAAGGCGGGGGTTTTAAAGCGCGGATGCAGGCGCGAAAAGCGCTTCGGCAGCAGGCCGTCGCGGCTCATGCTCATCCAGATGCGCGGCTGTCCCACTTGGAACACCAGCAGTACCGACGCCATGGCCACGATGGCGCTGAAGGCGATGATGCCGGAAAGTTTCGATAAATGCACCTGCTGGAAAACATACGCCAGCGGGTCGCCCACGCCCAGCTCGCTGGAGCGGACCATACCTGTCAGCACCAGGCTGATGGCAATGTACAGCACGGTGGTGATGATGAGGGCATAGATGATGGCGCGGGGGAGGTCGCGGCGCGGATTGCGGCATTCCTCCGCGGTAGTGGAAATAGCATCAAAGCCAATGTAAGCAAAGAAAACGCCCGAAACCCCTTTCAGCACCCCGCCCAGTCCGTGCGGCGCAAAAGGACTCCAGTTTTCGGGATCGACATAAAAGGCACCAACGGCGATCACCACCAGCAGGATGGCCACTTTCAGCAGCACCATCAGGTTGCTGGCCATCTTGGATTCATAGATGCCTTTGTACACCAGGTAGGTGATCAGCGCCACAATGCCGAAGGCGGGAAGATCAGCAATCAGGCGGACACCAAAGAGCCGCGGGGCATTCAGCCAGGCGTGAAAGGCTTCCTGCAAGCCGGCCGGTATGGCTTCAACCGAACCATAGTGCGCAATGGATTTAACGGCCTCGGAATAGCCCCGGGCCGCACTCAGGTAATCGATCGACAAATAGTCGGGCACATGAAACCCCATGCCCGAGCAGAAGCCCGTGAAATAGTCCGACCAACTGATGGCCACCGCAATGTTGCCGACGGCGTATTCCATGATCAGATCCCAGCCAATGATCCAGGCAATGAGTTCACCAAAACTGGCGTAGGCGTATGTATAGGCGCTTCCGCTGATGGGAATGGCGGAGGCAAAGCGTGCATAGCAGAGGGCGGAAAAACCGCAGGCCACGGCGGTAAACACAAACAGCAGCGATACCGCCGGACCCCCGCTCACCGCGGCACCACCAATGGTGCTGAAAATTCCGGCGCCGACGATCGCCGCAATCCCAAAGCCTGTAAGATCCCGGACGTTGAGGTTTTTCTTCAGCCCCGTATGCTCAGCGTCAGCGCCGCCGGCATGTGCTACAATATCGGCCAGGGTTTTCTTCCGGAAAAGATCTTTTGTTGACAATCAGGCAGGTTTGGAACACAAATATAGTAAATACAGTCGAGAGTCGACTGTCGGCAGTCGATCATGTGGTTAATGGCAACCTGCCAGGGTTTTCACGATGCCGGCTTCATCATACCCGCATTCCGCAAAGAGTTCGTCCGGACTGCCGTGTTCGACAAAGTGATCCGGAATACCCAGCCGGATGAGTTTGGCGGTATAACCGTGTTCGGCAATGAAGGCCGCGATATTGCTGCCGAGGCCGCCGGTGATGCAGCCGTCTTCGACCGTGATAATGGTTTTGTAACGTGATAAGGCTTCGTGCAGTAGTTCGGTGTCCAATGGCTTCAGGAAGCGGATGTCGTAAAGAGCCGCATGAATACCTTGCGCATCCAGCGTTTCACAGGCTCTCCGGGCCGCGTTGCCCACGTGGCCGATGGTGATTAGTGCGATGTCCTGACCGTCGCGCAACTTACGTCCTTTACCCGTGGGAATGCGTTCAAAGGGAAGCTCCCATGTTTCGTATTGCCCGTTCAGCCGGGGATAGCGAATGGTATAGGGACCCTCGTGAAACTGCGCGCTGTACATCAGGTTGCGCAGTTCGATTTCATCCAGGGGCGCGGCAATGGTCATGTTGGGAATGGAGTTCAGGTAGGCCAGGTCAAAGGCCCCGTGGTGGGTAGCCCCGTCTTCTCCCACCAAACCGGCACGATCGAGACAGAAGACCACATGCAGGTTTTGAAGCGCCACGTCGTGCACCAGCTGGTCGTAGGCACGCTGCATAAAACTCGAATAGATGTTGCAGTAGGGGAGCAGGCCCTGTGCGGCCAGTCCGGCGGAAAACGTCACCGCATGCTGTTCGGCAATGCCTACATCAAAAGTCCGGTTGGGGTATTGTTTCGCCATCATGTTCATGGAACAGCCCGTAAGCATAGCCGGCGTAACGCCTACGATGCGTTCATTCTGTCCGGCCAGTTCCACCAGTGTTTTTCCGAACACCACCTGGTACTTGGGCGATTTGCAGGTAAAATGGCTTTCTACGATCTGGCCGGTGGTTTTATCGAACATACCCGGTGCGTGAAACTTGGTCTGTTCTTTTTCGGCCTGTTTGAAGCCTTTGCCCTTAACGGTGATGACGTGCAGCAGCTTCATCGAGCCCCCTGAGCCATGGACATTTTCGGGCGATGACGACGCCGTGCCATCGGCTATCCATGCCGAGAAACGGCCTGAAACAGCCGGTTGCCGCAGCCCGATGCGAAACAACTGGGGCAAAGTCTAAGCAGGAAAACGAGGGCCTGGATGCGATCGAGACCGCCTGCAACGAGGCCTACGCCAAGCTC
>CAZPDS010000036.1:19502-21317 GCA_964585485.1 uncultured Bacteroidales bacterium | reverse complement strand
TTCAAAAAGATTACTTTGTTTAACGATGGCCGTTTTGGTGGAGAACATCACTTTCTTGATGAAACGCCGCACCTTCTGGCCTTTCAGGATATTCCAGACATTGCCTTTAAGCCGGTTGTAGAACCGCGATGTGGTCAGGTCGGTAAGACGTTCCTTAAGGGCGCCTACGCTTTTATCGATCGCGATGCCGTTGTCGTTAAGGATGACCAGGATGTTGGAATTGGTCACCCCCGCGTGATTCATGGCCTCAAACGCCATGCCGGCGGTCATGCTGCCGTCACCAATCACGGCGATGTGCTGGCGTGTAGTGTTGCCCTGCAGGCGTGATGCGATGGACATGCCGAGGGCGGCGGAGATGGAGGTGGAGCTGTGCCCGGTGCCGAAGGCATCGAATGCGCTCTCCTGCCGGCGCGGGTATCCGCTCAGGCCGCCGTGTTTGCGGTTGGTGTGAAACTGGTCCCGCCGGCCGGTAAGGATTTTGTGCGTGTAGGCCTGATGGCCCACATCCCAGATCAGCTTATCGTCCGGGGTGTTGAAGACGTAGTGCAGGGCCACGGCCAGTTCCACGGTGCCCAGGTTGGCGCCAAGATGGCCAGGGTGGTGCGATACCACATCAATAATGAACTCCCGTAATTCGGCGCACAGGGGTTCCAGTTCTTCGGGCCGCAATGCGCGGAGGTCATCAACGCCGTTAATACGGGATAATATAGGGCCGGTCTTGGGCGACATGTTTGCTTTTTAACGCAGGAATAACACCGTTTTTCGGAAGTTAGTGTGCAAAGGTAAACAATTCCGTGTTGAGCCGGATGGAATAAGCAGTGACATCAGGGCTGCTTTTGCAGGGCTTCGATTTGTTCGGTGGCAAACTGCGCATTGGCCTCGTCCCCGAATTTTTTGGTCTGTTCATAATAGAAGAGTGCCTTTTCTTTGTTGCCCTTCATTTTGTAACAATGAGCGAGGTTCATCATCACCAGGCCGTCCTCAGGAGCGAATTTCTCCGCCAGGTGCAGCAAACCGAGGGCGTTATCGTATTGTTCGGTAAAGATGCTCATCACCGCCAGGTTGGTCAGGCTGGCCACATTTTCGGGGAAATATTTCAGGACCGTTTCCGAGATGAGTTGAATATTGGGGTACAGATCGGGGTTTTCTGTTTCATACAACATAAATACATAATTCTGAATCTCATCCAACATGGCCTTTTCGGGCTGCTCCACCGCCTTGTTCCCTTCGGTGAGCCAGCGGTTTTCGATCTGGGCCGACTGATCCAGGGTTTCGACGATGCCTGTCGTAAACGCCGGCCAGTCGCGCAACTGCCCCAGCATATAAATCCGGCCGAAGCGCATATCCAGCCGCCGGGGGTTTTCCTGTATGCCTTTGACAAGGAAGGAAAGTCCTCTCCGGACCAGAACCGGATCGTAGATCACCTTGTTGTCATCCGCGCCCAGCGAGAGTTTACCGTTAGCGTCCGGACGTATCCCCGGCATCTCGTTTTGCTTGGTTCCTTTATAAGCCCAGTAATTAAAACAGGCGTTGTAGTATTCCGGATCGGTTTCGTTATCAGCACCCCATTTTTGCAGCAAGCGCCGCTGAGCAGCGGTATCGCCTTTCTCAAGCAGGGTGCGGAATTCCTGCGGATACCCCTGGCCGGCCACCCCGGGCGCCGCCAGGCATAAAAGTCCGTAAATAATAAGCCGTATCGTTTTCATAAGGCAAAGATATTTCAAAATTTCCGTTTCCCAATAACCCGTGTTCAGGACGACGCGCCGGGTGGTGGTTGTTCCTTAACACATCAGCTTATTGCAGTATGATATCAGG
>CAZPDS010000036.1:0-19402 GCA_964585485.1 uncultured Bacteroidales bacterium | reverse complement strand
ACTTGTTTCGGCATCTCGGATTGCAGTGCATTGCCGAAGCGGTGTACCCATCAGAGATCCTGAAACAAGTTCAGGATGACACTCCGGGCCAGGGCCAGTGCGTTCAGGAGCCGTGTTCAGGATGATGCGCCGGGTGGTGGTTGTTCCTTAACACATCAGCTTATTGCAGTATGATATCAGGTGCGGTCATGCCGAACTTGTTTCGGCATCTCGGATTGCAGTGCATTGCCGAAGCGGTGTACCCATCAGAAATCCTGAAACAGGTTCAGGATGATGCGCCGGGTGGTGGTTGATTCGCACCCTCAACCGCTTTCAGTTCCCCCGCCTTTTTTTTATCTTTGCAAAAAAAATCTCAATGGAACATTTGCGCCGGAACAAAGTGGTTGACCTGCTGAAATCATCGGAAACAGGCAGGGAGGTCGTCGTGAAAGGCTGGGTACGCACCCGCCGTGGTAATAAACAAGTGGCGTTCATCGCGCTCAACGATGGATCTACCATCAACAATATTCAGATCGTGATGGACCTGGAACGCTTCAGCGAGGAAGCCCTCAAACCGGTAACAACAGGAGCCTGTATTATGGTTAACGGCACCCTGGTTCCATCTCCCGCCGCCGGCCAGCCGGTGGAAATTCAGGCCACTTCGCTGGAAGTATTCGGTCCGGCGGATGCACTGACCTACCCCCTGCAAAAAAAAGGACACACCCTGGAGTTCCTGCGCGAGATCGCCCACCTGCGTCCGCGCACCAACACCTTCGGCGCCGTTTTTCGCGTCCGCCACGCCATGGCCTTTGCCATCCATAAATACTTCAACGACCACGGTTTTGTCTACCTGCACACGCCCATCATCACGGGTTCGGATGCCGAAGGCGCCGGGGCAATGTTTCATGTCACCACCATGGACCTGAACAGTATTGCCAAAACTCCGGAAGGCAAGGTCGACTATGCCGGCGATTTCTTCGGTAAAGAAACCAGCCTGACGGTCTCCGGCCAGCTCGAAGGCGAACTGGGTGCGATGGCACTGGGACTCATCTACACCTTCGGCCCCACCTTCCGTGCCGAGAACTCCAACACCCCGCGCCACCTCGCCGAATTCTGGATGATCGAACCCGAAATGGCCTTCTATGATATTGTCGATAACATGGACCTGGCGGAGGATTTTCTGAAGTACCTCGTTACTTACGCCCTGGAGCATTGCATGGATGACCTGGAATTCCTGAACAAAATGTACGACAAGGAACTCATCGAACGCCTGCAGTCGGTAGTGAAGGAGCCCTTCATCCGCCTGGCCTATACCGAAGCCATCGACATCCTGATGAAGTCCGGTGAGAAATTCGAATACCCCGTCAGCTGGGGCCTCGACCTGCAATCGGAACACGAAAGATACCTCGTCGAAAAACACTTCCACCGCCCCGTGATCCTCACAGATTATCCGAAGGATATCAAAGCGTTCTATATGAAACAAAACCCCGACGGCCGCACGGTGCGGGCAATGGATGTGTTGTTCCCGCGCATCGGGGAAATCATCGGTGGTTCGCAGCGCGAAGAAAACTACGAAGCACTGATGAACCGCATCACGGAGCTCAACATCCCGGAAAAGGATGTATGGTGGTACCTGGAAACCCGCAAGTACGGCTCCGCACCGCACGCCGGCTTCGGACTGGGTTTCGAACGCCTTATCCTTTTTGTGACGGGTATGGCCAACATCCGCGACGTTATTCCTTTTCCGCGGACGCCCATGAATGCCGAGTTCTAAAGCGTGGCCGAAACATCCTCCACTTCGTCTTCGCGATTGTTGTTATTATTTGTACCTTTAACCGTTGTATCCAGAACAGAATCATGCTTAATCAAAGACTCCAGCAGAAACTCCTGCAGAAACTCTCGCCTCAGCAAATTCAATTAATGAAATTGCTGCAGGTGCCTACGGTGGCGCTGGAACAGCGCATCAAAGAGGAAATGCAGGAAAACCCCGCCCTGGAAGATGCGTCCGAGGAGGAAGGACCCGCTGAGGAAAGTGCCGCACGCGATGACGAGGAAGCCAACCCGGAGAATGATGGCGAGGGCGAATTGCAGGACGACGAATTCGACTTACAGGAATATATAGATGATGATTATATTCCGGAGTACCGCTTAACGGCTAATAACAAGTCGGCCGACGACGATGCCGACCGCCGCGAAATTCCGTTTGCTTCCTCCATCAGTTTTCACGATACCCTGGTTTCGCAACTGGGTTTGCGAAACTATCGCGGCCAACAATTCGAAATCGGGAAATACATTATCGGAAATATTGATGAAGCGGGCTACCTCAAGCGCGAGCCGGAGGCCATGGTCAACGATCTGGCCTTCGCGATGAATATTACAACCACCCTGTCCGAAGTCATGACCCTGATTAAACTGATACAGGAATTTGACCCCCCTGGCGTGGGTGCCCGCGATCTGCAGGAATGCCTCCTGATCCAGTTACGCCGCATCGAAACCCCTTCCGAGTCCGTGAAACACGCGAAGCTTATCCTCTCACGCTATTTCGACGAGTTCATTAAGAAGCACTACGATAAGATTACTAAACGCATGGGCATCAGCGACGATCAGTTGAAAGCCGCTTACGAAGAAATCCTCAAGCTGAATCCTAAACCTGGCAGCTCCATGATGGACAACTCCCGGGCTACCCATTACATCGTTCCGGATTTCATCATTACCATTAATGAAGGACAGCTGGAGTTGACCCTCAACGCCCGCAACGCCCCGGAACTTCGCATCAACCGGTCTTATCAGGATATGATTGAAGGTATGGCTGCCAGCAAAAAAAAGCTCACAATGAGCGAAAAAGATACCCTGACCTTCATCAAGCAAAAAATTGATTCGGCCCGTTGGTTCATCGACATGATTCAGCAACGGCAACATACGCTGCTGAATACAATGCAAACCATCATGGAGTTTCAGCGCGATTACTTCCTTACCGGTGACGAAACCCGCCTTAAGCCGATGATCCTTAAAGATATTGCGGAAATTGTCAACATGGATATTTCCACGGTGTCCCGCGTAGCCAACAGCAAGTATGTGCAAACGCCTTACGGAACCTTCCTGCTCAAGAGTTTCTTTTCGGAATCCATGCAGACCGAGTCCGGGGAAGAGGTTTCAACCCGTGAAGTGAAAAAGATTTTACTGGATTGTGTAGAAGCCGAGGACAAGTCAAAACCGGTAACTGATGAAAGTCTGATGCAAATTTTGAAAGACAAAGGCTATACTATTGCACGCCGTACCGTAGCTAAATACCGCGAGCAACTGGGTATTCCCGTAGCCAGGCTGCGTAAGCAACTCTAATGTCCCGTACAATGGAGAACAGGTTCGCTTCGATTATTTCCTATTTTTTCCACCCGCTGTTTATCCCGCTTTACTCCGTTTTCCTGATTTTTCAACTGGAAACTCTCCCCGTATTTATTATTACACCAACAGCAAAGTGGATGATTCTGGCCCTGACCGCGCTCTCCACGCTGAGTTTGCCCTTGCTGCTGTTTTGGCTGTTTCGGCGCAAGGGCCTGATTGCTTCCCTGAAAATGGAAAACCGTCAGGAACGATCGATTCCCTATGTGTTGATGATGCTGGTCTATTACATGATGTATTTTCTTTTTTCCGGCATCCGTCTGCCGGCCATTGTGAATGCATTTTTTCTCGGCACCGCCCTTGTTATTCTGGCGGTGGCGGTGATGACGTTTTGGTGGAAAACCAGCATACATGCGGCCGGAATGGGGGGGGCAACCGGCGCTTTTCTGGCCATTGCCTTCCTCTTCGAACTGGACCTGCTCTGGCTTATCAGCCTTATTCTGCTGTGCAGCGGTTTGGTGGGCTATGCCCGCCTGAAACTAAATGCCCACAGCCCTGCCGAAGTTTACTCGGGTTGGACCGTGGGCATGATCGTTATGATGCTGGTTTATTTCCTGTGGTGATTACAGGGGCGTGATGGTTAAACCGACTGACAGGGGATACATTTCGGGACCCTTATTTTTCTTGAAGAGATCTGTCAGGGAATAAAAAGCAGAAACATTCACCCAACCCCAGCCTACGCGTACCGTGGGCCCCATGCGGTAAACTTCGATGTTAGGGACTTTGTAGTTTTTGTGCCGTACCAGATCTTCTGAACGCATTCCCCAGGATTGGGTCGCGTAATCCCATACCATGTCATCGCCACGATATTTCTGATGACTGCTGAGCAGGTACCCCACTTTAAAGCCAAGCGCAGCCTTGACCTTCTGGCCTTCATTCTTGGTGCGGAAGCGGAATTCCAGCGGTACATCCACATAAATGGCCGTCAGTTTATTATTCTTATACGAGGTTTCTGTTGTACCAATCATTTCCGGCAGCTTCTGGAAAACGGTGCGGCCGGTAAACGAATACCCCAGCGCCGCGGCTGTATCGACCGCACTTTCTTTTACCGCTACCGCGTCTGAATAAAGATTGTGGCAACTGATTCCGGCGCCAATGGCGAAACTGAAATTGCTTTTTCCCAGCGGAAAATCTTTCATGATGTAAGCATTGACGCCCCGGTTCACAGCAAAGGTGTTGATGGTTGAATCATTCGGCTTGTTCATCCATATATCCGTGAAAATATCAACCATTACGCGGTCAGCCTGATCCAGTCGCACAACCGGCTGTTTAACGTTGGTGTTGGTCTTTTCGTCTGCATCTTTTTGTCCGTATGTGATGGCCGAAACCAACAGGCAGGAAAACAGCAACAGGATTCTTTTCATAGATATACGGTATTTTGAGTTTGTACAAAAGTACGATTTTTTCACTCTTCAACGTCCGATCCCGAAAATTAGTCTGTGAACGATTATTTCCTGAATTTTTTTTTCAATATTATCATATCTAACAGAAAAATATTAATTTAGCGCGCGACTTTTGGCGTCAGAAACCCTAACATGCTGCACTGCGTACCAAAGTATTTTGTTATGTCTCGTTTGTGTCTTCTCTTGCTGGCCCTATGCTGTATGGTCCTCAACGGAGCCGCTCAACGCTTTGGCTGCCTGAATTACCACGAAGCGATCCAGGTTCCATCACAAGCTCATTGTGTTTACCTTGACTGCCTGACCGACGATTGCGGGGATTTTTTCGGCCGTCTGTCGGATTTTTCATCCCTCGAAACCCTGGAAGTTCAGAACCTTAACCGGGATTTGTTTCCGGCGGACATGAAGGGCATGAAACGCCTTAATGCCCTGATCCTAAACCAATGTCCAGCCCTGGATTTCAATTCACTGATGCGGCGGCTGGCCACCATCCCTGCACTGAAGGAACTTGTTCTCGACAACAACGGTATCGCCGAGTTGCCTAAGTCCATCGGCCTTTTGCAGCATCTTTCGCGGCTGGTAATCCGGAACAATGAGAACTTTAACATCGAGCGTGCCATTCTCCAATTGAACCACCTCAGCGCACTGCGCGAACTGGCCCTGCCGCTCAATCAAATCAGCGATCTGCCCGACAATGTTGTACTGCTCCGTCAAATTGAAGTACTGGATCTTAGCGACAACCAACTGACAGACCTGCCCGCTCGCATGCGCGAATTGGATAGCCTCGAAGATCTCAATCTGGAAAAGAACGTCTTCGTCAATACAGCTCAATCCCTTGAAAAATTGGCCGGCCTTAACCTTCAGTATCTCTCGGTGGATCCAGGGCTGTCGGACACGGACCGCGATCGCCTGCAACGTTTGTTTCCTCAAGCCAATATTGTCGTAATTGATGAGGTTGAGACGGGAGAGGAGGCCATCGTTCTTCCCGGGGAGGCTATGGGGGCTGTCGACGATGATAGCCTGAGCATGGCCTACCAAACCATTATGGTGGGCGGCGAAAATTTTCAGGCCCTTTCGGATGCATACCTGCATTACGCACGCATTTTTGATAACCCGATTTTTAAAAGTGATTTTGATTCACTGCTGTTCGAAGAACGCTACCTGGACACTTCGTACGCGAATGTGTGGATAACCCAACCATGGAAAACCTACAACAACATCCGCCTGTATTGCTACAAAGACGGAGCAAAGGGCGAAGTGTGGTTCGATTTCCATCCGGATGTTACGAAGAACGATGTTCTCTCTGCAGATCCGTATATCACCAAATACAATCCCGAACTACTCGGCTTTCTCGGCCTTAAGTGGGTTTATCAGGGCCCCTTGTCGAAAAAGCAGTTCATCCATAACTACATCAAAACCGAAAATGGACCACGCTACTGGATGGACGTGAGGATTTATTTTAACGAAGACGATCACCAGTTCACATTGGAATTGAAGGATCGGGACGGTTTTACCAAAATCCCCGTAAGCCTGCGGAATCGTTCGCGGACGATTAGCGCAGAGAAAACGCAGGAGTCCTACAACGCACTCTACGAAAAATATATCAAGGCCCTGGATGGGCGCAGAAAGCGCTTCCATAAACGCTTAGTGAAAGACAAATCGGCTTTTGATGTTACCCTGGAGCGTACCGTACTCAGTGCTTGGGAAAATTTTCGCCTCACCTATATGTCCCCTGCCGAACAACGTATGTCGAGAGCCGACTGGCTGGAGTACTACGATAAAGTGATCGCCGACGAAACGGAAGCCTTGAATAACGCAGCCCCGGAGCTGAGCCTGCTGCAACGCAGTCTCGTGCTTAGTAAATTTGAAGAGGCTCCCCCCGACACCCTGCTTTCCGATACCTCTCATCGGAAAGTTGTGTATGGGGTGTTCTGCGATGAACAGCAGAACAGGCTGGCCGTTACCCGAGGCTTGGTTGTAAATCTGGATGACAAGTTGTTCCGGGTCTTCGAAGGTTCACTGGGCCTTAAAAATATCCAGCTTTGCGTGAGCCTGAATAAGCGATATGCAATTATCGCCGATATTCGAAATGGAGATGTCGGCGTGATGAGCCCGATTTTGTTGGATGAGATGGCGCTCCGACAGAATATGGAGCGCGTTTTTGCGTTAAAAAGAGTGTCTCGAAAAATTAGTTCGATTCGCCAAATACGTGAGTTGATAGGTTTTTAAACCTTTTTTATGGCCTTGATCGCGAAGACGGTGTAACTTTTTTCTGAAGGTGTCCTTATATGGGAAATTTTGAAACTGAACTATCCGAAACTACGACGCTGAAGTATCATGTATCGGCTTCGGAAATCGACCTCGAAGTGGCCGAGATTAACGCTGCGGTGGAGGATATGTCCAGGTTTTCCGTTCTTTATGATCGTTATTATGTTCGTATCTTCAGATTCATTCACCAACGCGTTAATGATCAAGAATTGGCCGATGATATCTGCTCGCGGGTTTTTCTAAACGCCATGCTCCACCTGAAAACCTACCAGCATAAAGGATTCCCGTTTGCTTCCTGGCTTTATCGCATCGCCCGTAACGAAATCAATCAGGAGTTCCGTAAACAACGCGCCGAACGAAATCTTCAGGCCCAATGGTCCGATTTAACTGACATCGGGTCGGAAATGGTGGAAGAAGTGGATGACTACTGGGTCAAAAGATTACTCTCAGTGCTCAAAAACGTAAAGGGAACTGATCTGGAGATCATCGAAATGCGGTTTTTTGAAAAACGATCGTTCCGCGAAATCGGTGAAATTCTCGATATCACGGAAAATAACGCGAAAGTGAAAATGTTCAGAATACTGCAACGATTGAAAAAGAAAATGACTACCTGAACGCAACATGAAGACTAAGTTTAACATTGGGAATAAGGCGCTGAGCGATGCTGATATCGAAAGATATAAGGATTTTGATGCCGTATACGCGGCCTACCTTTCCAAAAAATCCTCAACCCCAAAAGTCAATTGGTGGGTCGTCTCCACTGCCACAGCCGCCGCGGCAATGCTGATTTTTGTGATGTATTTCAGTTTTTTCTACAAAACCACCGAGGTGCAAAGCCCAACCACCCTTTCCACCGAACTGGCCATGGATTTGACCTTGCTGCCGGTCAGCGTGAGCCCTCCCGTTGCAGCTATGGATGTTCCGCGTGAGTCGTACCGCATTAATGCAAGCACCGGCGGAAAATTAACGACCTCTTCCGGTACAGAAATTATTATCCCGGCGCGGGCTTTCGCCGATGAGAGTGGCACAATAGTTCAGGGTGAGGTGGACGTGAAGTACCGCGAGTTCGACAACCCCCTGGAATTCTTCCTCGCCGGCATTCCCAACCAACAAGCAGTCGCAGGTACGCTCACCGGCATCGAGTCGGCCGGCATGTTTGAAATTTTGGCTTTCAGCGAAAATCAGCCCCTGATCCTTAATAAAGATAAATTTATTCAGGTCGATATGGTCTCCGCCTTTCCCGGAACCTTTTCCTCACTGTTTTTTGATCCATCAAACAGCCACTGGGATAAGTTTGGCAGCACTGAACTTTTGACCTCCGTTGAAAAATCCCCGGCCCCCGCAGTGCAAGCGCTGCTGCCCGTCGATACCTCGGACTTGCCGCTAAAACCGCGCCGCTCCGATCGAAAAAACGTCTTCAATGTCCCGGTGGATGTCTCCGCTTTCCCCGAATTGGCCGCCTACAAGGGCTTGCTTTTTAAGGTTAATGATGAGGTGAGCCGGATCGACGAAAACGTAACCCGGATCCAGTGGTACAGCGCCCGCCTGAAAAAGTCCAACCTGGAAGGGAATTATGACCTTACCTTAACCATCCGGGATACCTCCCTTACGGTGATGGTGTACCCGGTTTTTGAAAAGAAAAATTATGAGGAAGCCATGCGCATTTACCAGGAGCGAAAGCAAGCCTGGCTCGCCCTTCAACAAGAAAATCAACAAAATCTACGCAAAGAAGCCCGGAACGATCAGATCGTCAACGGCGCGTTAACAACCGATAATTCCGCTTCCGCCCCGAACTTTCGCGATGAAAAGAAAGTGGGTAAGCGACGCCTGAAGGTAGGGAAATTGGGCATTTACCAATGCGGACAAGCCCTGGCGGCGGAAGGAATGATGGTGCTACAACCCCTCATTAATTCCGTCGAAGGAAGAGAAATGAAAGACCTCCGCTTTTTTGTTTCGGAACGCAAGCGGAATACCTTGCTGTCATTTGGCCGGTCAACGGTTATCAGCTACCGCGCCAACACAGAGAACATCGTATGGGCCATGGACGCCAAAGGTAACATAGGCATTATCGACCCGACCGATTTTGCTAATGCTACAGCCTCCAACCTTACCCCCAACTTTGTGGTCGATTTCCGGCCGCCGGAAAAAGGTGTGGCCGCCCTGCGCAAAATGCTCCTTATCTAAGCATACCCTCATTTACATTCGGAATACTGTAATCAAAGGGCTGGGATCAGCCCTTTTTTGATGATTTCTGCGTAGTTTTGCACTGAATCAAACCTCCATTTCATGGATTTCCCTTACCCTGTTTATTGCGGCGGCCGGTTTCTGAAAACTCCGGCTATCATCAATGTTACCAATCCGTGCGACCAGTCTGCGGTGGGAAGCTGTTGCCAGGCCGGTAACGACGAATTGGAGCAGGCCATCACCAAGGCCTTGGAAACCGGGCGCGAACTGCGACGGTCCTCATGTTATGAACGCGCTTCATGGTTAACGGACATTGCCACGGGATTGCAGGAAAAAAGGGACGAACTGGCCCTGCTGCTTTCGCGCGAAGCATGCAAGCCCCTGCGTTATGCCCTGGGTGAGGTAGACCGTGCCACCGAGGTCTTCCGCATCGCAGCCGAAGAAACTAAACGCATTCCCGGAGAGCTTCTCTCCATCGACTGGACGCCGGCCGGCAAGGGCCGCCAGGGGTGGGTGAAGTACTTCCCGGTGGGACTGGTGGCCGGCATTGCCCCCTTCAACTTTCCACTCAACTTGAGCGCTCATAAAATCGCACCGGCCCTGGCGGCCGCGTGCCCCATTATCTTGAAGCCTGCCAGTAGAACGCCACTCACAGCATTGCGTATGGCGGAAATTATCGACACCACGAAAGTGCCCAAGGGCGCGGTATCCATCATGCCAATGGACCGCGGGACCGGGAACCGGCTGGTTACCGACGAACGTTTTAAACTCTTGAGTTTTACCGGCTCCCCGGAAGTAGGTTGGCAAATGAAAGCCGATGCCGGACGCAAGAAAGTTCTGCTGGAACTGGGCGGCAATGCAGGTGTTATCGTGTCGGATTCCGCCAACCTGCAGGTGGCGGTGCAGCGCTGCCTGTTGGGTGGATTCAGCTATGCCGGACAAGTCTGCATCCATACACAGCGCATCTATGTGGCTGACGCCCTTTACATGGAATTTCTGGAGCGTTTTGTGAAAGCCGTGAAATCGTTGAAAGCCGGGAAACCCGAAAATCCGGATACGGAATTCAGCGCCATGATTGACGTCGCGAATGCACGCCGGGTGGAGCAATGGGTAAAAGACGCAGCGGCTGCGGGGGCTAAGGTGCTCTGTGGTGGAAAACGCCAAGGCGCTTTTCTGGAACCCACCGTCATCACCGGCAGCGATTTTTCTATGCAGGTATGCTGTAAAGAAATCTTTGGCCCCGTGGTCACCGTAGAACCCTACCAATCCTTCGAACAGGCCGTAGAGTGGATCAACAACAGCGAGTTTGGCCTGCAGGCCGGCGTTTTCACCGATCGCGTCAGCGAGATGGATTATGCCTTCGAAAAAATAGAGACCGGTGGCGTCATTATCAACGATGTGCCTACTTTCCGCGTCGATCACATGCCGTACGGCGGTATCAAAAATTCCGGCCTGGGCCGGGAAGGCGTCAAGTATGCTATGCTGGAAATGATGGAGCCGAAACTTATGGTGCGATAGCCTATTTGCTGATATAAATCCGCTCACCTTTGCGGACACCCGTCCCGCTGATCCGATAAAAATACAAGCCTTCTGAAACGGCTGGCAAGTCAAGCAAAAGTGTGGAACCGGCTGGAATGAGCAAATCCGAAGCGGTTAAGACACAACGCCCGAGACCGTCAAAAAGCTGCAGCGACAATGGATACAACACATCCGCTTCGCTTGTGATGGTAAGTTGCCCCTGACTTGTGAATACCTGCAAGCCCTCTTCGGGGGATTCGTTGATTACAGAAAGGATCTGGGAGTGCGACGAACGGCCGTCGTAGTCGACCTGCGTGAGCCGGTAATAACTAATGCCATAGGGTATTTTTTCCAGGGTGAAAACGTAATTGATTTCCTGGTTGCTGTTGCCCGCGCCCGCTACACGACCGGCTTCCCGGAAGTTCACACCATCTGCACTTTGCTCAATAATAAAATAATCATTGTCGGTTTCTGAGGCCGTTTGCCATTGGATTTGCAGGCCTGTTTCCAGCGCGTGGATGCGGAAATAAGTCAGTTCGACCGGCAGCGAAACAGAGGTGGGAAAATAAGATAGCGCCGCATAACAAGCGTCCGAAGGATTGGACAGAGTGCCCGGATGCGCATCGTACGGGATGCAGATGACGCGGTAGTTTTCGTCCAGACTTCCAAAGTTAATCACCACATTCTGGGTGCCCTGGCCGGAAACAATGCAGGGATTCGTGCCGTTGGGACAGGCGGCTTCTATCAGCACAGGCGGTGTCCGATCGATAGCACGTATCATCCATTTGTAGTAAGTGGCGCCCGGTGTGGCCGTAATGCTGTAGGTGTAATCGGTGCTGACGATGGGATGCGCCTCGCCCGTGATTATGCCGGCGGATAAGCTACTGATGCTGCAATCGCGGCAGAAAACGCGAATGTGATCAATGCCTTCAACGGGACTACTGCAACTACCCCCTCGCCCCAACCGGATTTTAATATTACTGGCAGATGGAAGGGCATAGGACGCAAAGTGCCAGAGTCCATCCGGGAAATAGGAGTTAACTGGTAATTCAGTCCAGGTGTATCCCTGGCCTGTACTGACGAATAGTTCCGGGGCGTAGGAGGAATAGGTTTCGTCGGAAGTATTATCGTAGTTGGACCCAAAGCAAGGATACCGTCCTTTGTAAGCGTACTTAATTTGCGGATGTGCACAAGCCGATGTGTTGAGTTCCTTTGTAACGATTTGGGAAGCTCCTGCGCTATTGCAGTTTTCAAAACCAGTATAGAACGCAACATAATAATCGCTGGATACACCGCTATGGTTGGCCGTTCCATTTGAGCCACTCGAATATAAGGAACAGTAGGCGCTTGAACTGGTTTTATAGGAATGGTAAGGCATAAGTACGCTGCTGGCCCGGTTGCTTGAATAATTCCCGGTGGTTACGGGACCATACCATTTCGAATAGGCAATGTTTTGTGTGTACGATGTACTGGCATTTATGACCGGAACCGGGTATGAGACAGGGCCGGTATCATAAACGAACATGTCGTCGAAAGCAATCCAATTTGAGGGCGAAGCATTCGGGAAATAGAAGCATATGGCAATATTTTGTCCTCCACAGATGTCGCTTTCAAGACTTAGTGTGTTTGTTGTACATCCGGCGGTGGATGGGGTAATAGTCCCCCAACTTACCCAACCGTTATCGGATGTGGATGAAGGGTTAAATGCACAGGCTCCTGTAATTAGGTAGAATACCTGAATGTTTACTGTGCTTCCCGCGGAGGCAGATTTTCGGCTGTTGAAACTGAGTTGAATGCCCTTTCCCTGCGGCACGTTGATGGTGTTGGTGATCATGTAATCATCGGAATTGCTGGACACAAGAAGCACAGCGTTTGATGAAGAGCAGGTATAGGATGCCCCCGTTGATTGGCTAACACTAGAGTTGTAAAAAAAGGATGAGCTCCACGAGGTCAGCGTAAAATCTTGCGACCATAGCACAGCCGCCGATACGTTAAGGCAACTCATCAGAACAGCAAGAAATACTAGACTTTTTCGCATGGGGCAGAGATCGGATTGAAAAAATGTTCAGGAATCTTTTCTTTCGAATGCAAGTATACGTACTTTATTGAATATTTCAAAGTCCTTATGCTAAAAAGAGTACGGGTAGATTTGACTGATTTTTATGCCCCAAGTTGAATAAAAAAAAGAACATGCCCTATGTTTTAATAGTGCATGTTCTTGATGGATATAGGTTCCAGCCCTGAAGGCCGGAATCCGTTGATCCGGTTGAATTACTTGTTCGTGTAGCGTTCGATGATCTTCAGCACAAGCTGTGTGGCTTTCTCCATGCTGTCGACCGATACATATTCAAACTTGCCGTGGAAGTTATGGCCCCCGGCGAATACATTCGGGCAGGGGAGGCCCATGTACGAAAGCCGCGCACCGTCTGTGCCCCCGCGAATGGGAACGACTTTCGGCGGGATGCCCAGTTCTTCCATCGCCTGGCGTACCGTTTCCACGATATGGTACACCGGCTCTACCTGCGAGCGCATGTTGTAATACTGATCCTTCATTTCCAGGGTAAGGGTTCCTTCGGGGTACCGCTGGTTCATGAATTCCACAACGCGCGTGATGAAGGCTTTTTTCTGATCAAACTTTTCGTTGTCGTGATCGCGGATGATGTATTGCAGCATGGCCTTTTCCACACTGCCCTCCATCTTGATCAAATGATAGAAACCTTCGTAATCCTGCGTAAATTCCGGACGTTCGTTCACCGGTAACAGGGCGTTGAACTCCATCGCGATCAGCATGGCGTTCAGCATCTTGTCTTTGGCGTAACCCGGGTGGATGTTGCGGCCCTGAATGAAAACCTTGGCGCCCGCGGCATTGAAGTTCTCATACTCAAGTTCTCCAAGACCACCGCCATCAAAAGTATAGGCGTAGTCGGCGCCGAATTTCTTCACATCAAAATGATCCACCCCGCGGCCGATTTCTTCATCCGGCGTAAAGCCGATCTTAATAGTGCCGTGCTTAATCTCCGGATGCTGCACCAGGTATTCCACCGCCGTCATAATTTCGGCGATGCCCGCTTTATCGTCGGCCCCCAGCAAGGTGGTGCCGTCGGTGGTGATTAGCGTTTGGCCAATGTAGTCCTTCAATTCGGGGAATTCCGTGGTGGTGAGGGTGAGCTTCAATCCGGCGTTCAATACAATATCCTGACCGTCGTATTTCTCAATGATGCGCGGATTGATGTTCACGCCCGGCATGTCCGGCGCCGTGTCCATGTGCGCGATAAACCCCAGCACCGGAATCTTCTTGTCGGTGTTCGCGGGCAATGTGGCCATCACGTAGCATTTCTCATCCACCGCCGCATCCTGTAATCCGAGCTGCTTCAGTTCTTCAACTAAAACCTTCGCCAGGTCGAATTGTTTTTGCGTGCTCGGTGTGGTTTCCGAATTATCGTCCGATTGCGTATCGATGCCGATGTACTTTAAAAAACGATCCAATACTTTCTGTTTCATATCCTCAGGGTTTTCTTTTCAGGGTGAATATTATTCGTCGGTTTCTTTGGCCTTAAACGATTCCCATACAAAGTAGCCAATCAATACGGCAAAGGCAACAAAGGCAAGGATTTCAGCAATGGCGGTTCCATTGGGAATGGATTCCCAGTTTACCAGGTACATGGAATCTTCGCGTCCGGTGAAGAACAGAATCACGGCACCGATAACGCCAAACAGGGCGGCTCCGGCAATGAAGCCCGAGGAAATCAGAATACCGCGGTTGTTGCGTGCACGGGCCAGTTTTTCATTCTTGTTTTTATTGAACCAGTAGCTGAGCAAACCACCCACAACCAGCGGCGTATTTAATTGCAGGGGGATAAACATACCCAGGGCAAACGCCAGCGGAGAAATTTTCAGCCAGTTGAGCAAGATGGAAATAACAGCACCAATGGCCAGCAGCATCCAGGGTGCACCACTTCCGGCCATCAGGGGCTCAATAACCGCGGCCATGGCATTGGCCTGCGGCGCAACCATGGGATTGGGATGCTCGGCTGTCTGCACAAAGCCAAATACCTGATTCAATACAAAAATTACGATACCTACAGTGGCTGCCGATACCAGGGTTCCCAGGAATTTGAACGACTGCTGTTTCACCGGCGTGGTGCCTAACCAGTAACCTACTTTCAGGTCCGTAATGAAACCGCCGGCCATGGAAAGTGCGGTACAAACGACGCCCCCAATAATCAGCGAGCTGACCATGCCAGCGGGGCCTTTCAGGCCTACCGCCACCAAAATCACCGACGAGAGAATCAGGGTCATCAGTGTCATGCCCGAAACCGGATTGGATCCGACGATGGCAATGGCATTGGCCGCTACCGTAGTGAACAGGAAGGAAATGATGGTAATGGTGAGAAGGGCCACCAACGCCTGAACCAGCGTAATGTGCACACCGAACAGCAGGAAGATAAACACAGCCACCAGCGTGAGAAACAGGAATAACATCACGAACGACATTTTCATGTCTTTCTGAGTCCGCTCAACCTTAATGCCATCTCCGGTCTTTGCACCTACGCCTACGGCCAGTTTGAAGGCACTGCCGATAACGCCGGAGGATTTGATAATACCAATAATGCCGGCCATGGCAATGGCGCCGATACCAATGGGGCGCACATAGGCGCGGAAAATGTCTTCAGGGCTCATGGACGCAAAAAAGTTCACGCCATCGGGGCCGGCTACGATACTGCCAACCTCGTTGAGCAAGGGGATAAACACAAGCCACGACAAGAAGGATCCTACGCAGATGATCAGGGAGTAGCGAAGTCCGACCAGGTAACCGAAACTGAAGATCAGCGCACTCACATTGAGTTTAAAGACCATCTTGGTTTTGTCGGCCAGTTCAGCACCCCAGGGAATAACGCGGGAGGTGAATTCTTCACCCCACAGTTTGAGGTAAGTGAAACAGAAGTCAAACAAACCACCGATTAATCCGGCCACAACCAGGAGCTTGGCCTGAGAGCCGCCCTTTTCACCCGTCATCAGAATTTCGGTTGTTGCCGTCGCCTCAGGAAACGGAAGCTTGCCGTGCATGTCCTTTACGAAGTATTTGCGGAAGGGGATCAGGAATAAGATCCCTAAAAATCCGCCAAAGAGCGAGGAAAAGAAGATCTGCCAAAAATTAACCTCAATCTCGGGATATTTATATTGAAGAATATAGAGACCGGGGATGGTAAAGACCGCACCGGCCACAATGACACCGGAACTGGCGCCAATAGACTGGATGATGATATTCTGTCCCAGTGCATTTTTTTTGCGCATGGCGGCAGATGCACCTACGGCAATGATGGAAATGGGAATGGCGGCTTCAAAGACCTGCCCGATCTTCAACCCGGAATAGGCTGCAGCGGCCGAAAAGATGACGGCCATCAGAAGACCCATGAACAGGGACCAGGTGGTTACTTCCGGAAAAATGCCGGAGGCGGGCATCACCGGTTTGTATTCTTCACCGGGTTTCAATTCACGGTATGCGTTTTCCGGTAAGCTTTTCGTTGCGTTTTCGTGTTCTGACATAGGAGATCTCTTTTGAGTTTGGTGCCCAAAAATAGGAAATATTAACGGAGTGAAGAAAAAAGAAAGGACAAAAGAAAAAAGCGGGCCTGGCGGACGGCAATTTCTTCAATTCCTTCTTGCTCTTCCGAAAATTGCGCTTAATTTTGCCGGGTGTAGTATAATGTAACATCTCAAATAATCATATCATGATAACAAACGATTTTGTAGCACGGCACAACGGTCCTCGTCCGCATCAGGTGGACGCCATGTTGAAGACCATCGGGGTGGCATCACTCGATGAACTCATCGCGAAGACAGTGCCCGGTTCCATACGGGCGAAACAGGCCCTAAACCTTCCGGAAGGTATGAATGAGTATCAGTATCTGCAGCACCTTACCGCACTGGCCGCAAAGAACAAGATATTCCGCACCTATATTGGCCTGGGCTATTACAACACCATCGTGCCCGGTGTTGTCATTCGCAATATTCTTGAAAACCCGGGTTGGTACACCTCATATACGCCATATCAGGCCGAGATTTCACAAGGTCGTCTCGAGGCCCTGCTGAATTTTCAAACCATGGTGAGCGAAATGACGGCCATGCCTATTGCAAACGCCTCTCTGTTGGACGAAGGCACGGCCGCGGCCGAAGCCATGATCATGTTCTTTAATACCCGCTCCCGCGAGGCTATCAAAAATAATGTTACTACTTTTTTGGTGGATGAAGGCGCGTTTTCTCAGACCATCGATGTGTTGAAAACGCGTGCCATCCCTTTAGGCATTGAGCTTCGTATAATACCCGCCTGCGAGATGTCGTTCGATGGTTCGGCCTTCGGGGCATTGCTGCAGTACCCGGATAAGCAGGGTGAGCTGCACGATTATAAGAGCTTAACGGAAAAGGCCCACGCTGCAGGTACTTCTGTGGCCGTAGCCGCCGATATTCTCAGCCTGGCCTTGCTAACACCTCCGGGCGAATGGGGTGCTGACGTGGTACTCGGAAACACTCAGCGCTTCGGCGTTCCCATGGGTTTTGGCGGCCCGCATGCGGCCTATTTTGCCACCAGCGATAAATTCAAACGCAATATCCCGGGTCGTATCATTGGCGTTTCTGTAGACGCCAAGGGCAACCGTGCCCTGCGTATGGCCCTGCAAACCCGCGAACAACACATAAAACGTGAACGGGCTACCTCGAATATCTGCACCGCTCAGGCGCTGCTGGCTATCATGGCAGGTATGTACGCCGTTTATCACGGCCCGGCCGGCATTAAAAATATTGCGCAAAATGTTCATCAACATACGGCCGCCCTCGCTGCCGAGCTGGAGAAATTGGGTGTGAAGCAGCTCAATCAGGCGTTTTTTGATACCCTGCTACTTGAAATTCCCACTCAGGCTGATGTCGATAAAATCCAAACACTAGCCCTGGAAAAAGGAATTAACTTCCGCTACACCTGCAAACAGCGGATCGGTATTTCCCTGGATGAGACGACCTGCTTAAATGACCTCAACGATATTTGTACTGTCGTGGCAACAGCCCTCGGCAAAACCTTTAACGGGCTTGCGGTGAAAAAGGAAGACCTTCCGAAACTGGGACGTATTCCGGCTTCCCTCACGCGTACTTCGGCTTTTCTCACCAAAGAAGTCTTCAATAGCTTTCACAGCGAAACGGAAATGATGCGCTACATTAAGAAGCTGGAGGTGAAAGACCTTTCCCTCAACCGCGCTATGATTCCGCTGGGCTCCTGCACCATGAAACTCAATGCAGCCGCCGAATTATTTGCCCTGAGTTGGCCTTCTTTCGGACAAATTCATCCTTTTGTTCCCGCGGAGCAGGCGGGCGGATATCACGAAATGATTAAGGACCTGGGGGAGGCTCTTTGCGAAATTACGGGCTTTGCCGCCATCTCCTTTCAGCCCAATTCCGGCGCCGCCGGCGAATATGCCGGACTGAGCGTGATTCGCGCCTGGCATCACGGACGTGGTGAGGGTCATCGCAATATTGTATTGATTCCTGCCTCGGCTCACGGTACCAATCCCGCCAGCGCGGTGATGGCCGGAATGAAAGTCGTGGTGGTGGCCTGTGATGAACACGGCAACGTGAATGTGGCCGATTTGCAGGAGAAAGCTACGCTACATGCCAACGAACTGGCGGCGCTTATGGTTACCTACCCCTCTACCCATGGTGTTTTCGAGGAAGACATCCTAAAAATTATTCAGATCATTCACGATAATGGAGGTCAGGTATATATGGACGGCGCCAACATGAACGCTCAGGTAGGCTTAACCAGTCCCGGGCATATTGGTGCTGATGTCTGCCATCTAAATTTACATAAAACGTTTGCAATTCCTCATGGAGGTGGAGGTCCAGGAGTTGGGCCGATAGGTGTTGCAGCACACTTAGTGCCATTTCTTCCGGGTCATCCTATCTCCCGAACCGGAGGTGAAAAATCCATAACCGCTTTAGCATCAGCAGCTTTTGGAAGCGCCTATATTCTTCCAATTAGCTATGCTTACATCAAATTGTTGGGCGGTGCTGGTCTTACCGAAGCAACGCGCTACGCCATTCTAAATGCTAATTACCTACGGGCGCGTCTGGAGAAACATTACCCGATTCTCTACACCGGGAAGCAGGGTATGGTGGCCCACGAGATGATCGTTGATTGCAATGACATCCATCACAAAACCGGAATTGATGCCATCGACATCGCGAAACGCCTGATGGATTATGGTTTTCACGCACCCACCGTCGCCTTCCCGGTGCACGGAACCCTCATGGTGGAACCCACCGAAAGTGAACCCTTGTCGGAATTGGATCGCTTGTGCGAAGCCATGATCGAGATCCGCAAAGAAATTGCCGAAATCGAAGATGGCAAGGCTGATAAGGCCAACAACCTGATCATGAATGCCCCGCATACGGCCCTGATGATTGCCGCCGACGAGTGGAATTATCCGTATTCCCGCAAGCGTGCGGCCTATCCGATGCCTTGGTCCGACAACGACAAATACTGGCCGGCCGTTACCCGTATCGACGATGCGTATGGCGACCGAAACCTGATGTGTTCCTGCGAAATATAACCGTCGGTGCGGCCCTCGCGGCCGCCCAAAACCGTAGGGGCGGCCTTCACGGCCGCC
>CAZPDS010000035.1:0-27332 GCA_964585485.1 uncultured Bacteroidales bacterium | reverse complement strand
CTCGAACCCGCGACCCCGACCTTGGCAAGGTCGTGCTCTACCAACTGAGCTATTTCCGCAAAAGAACGTTTGAATCGGGGTGCAAATATACAGTTTTTCTTAAACACACCAAAAATTTTCAAAAAAAATAGGCGGGAATAAATCCCGCCTAAACCCTAAACAATTACAACTTATTTTGAATAAGTTGACCATGAAAAAAACTACGAAGCAAAAATAATAGCTTTTTACAAGGAAGTGAAGAATTCATCGACAAAAAAGGCATAATGAAAAGTTAATGTTTACCCCTAAGAATTAAGGAAGTGTAAACGGCGCAAGTATTTGTACTTAAATCGGGAATGAGCCGCTAAAAAGGCTAGTAGTTTTACCGTTCCAATCGGGCGGCGTTGTAAGCGCCATGCCCACATTGACAATATGGTCTGGTTCTAATCCGGACTCTGTTCAGATAGGATCTTTTTCCACCGCCGCATTTCAAGGCTTGTGACAAACCTTGGTATATTAAAAAACCTTCGTAATTTTGCAGGCTTAATTTTCCAGAGGCGAGGCGCCGGGAGATTTCTCCCTGCAGCTCCCGCGCTGTGTTCTAACGTATTCTTACCTCAATCTTCCGCTGAATGGTTCTCTCAAGCCTGGTATTCCTTTATCTTTTTTTGCCTGCCAATCTTGTATTGTATTACATGCTGAGGAATACAGCTTACCGTAACGCGGTGCTGATTTTCTTTTCACTGCTCTTCTATGCCTGGGGCGATGTAGCCTGGACAGCTCTTTTGCTTCTTACAACGGGGGTCAATTATTTTTTTGGTCGCGCAGTGTATGCGCATAAAGGGAAACCCGCCGGAACCCGATGGCTCATTACAGCCCTCGTCTTTAACCTGAGTCTGTTCGTCTTTTTTAAATACGCCGGCTTGCTTTGGCCCGGACTCCACCTGAACCTTTTTGGCAGCAGTATCGTCGCAGGCATTGGGCTCCCCCTGGGCCTGTCTTATTATCTGTTTCGTGTGATCGCCTACCTGGTGGATCTGCAACGTGAAGAGCATCCGGCCGAGAAAAATTTTGCCCATTTTCTGCTCTTTATGAGTATGTTTCATCTGGTGATTGGCCCCATCCATCGGTACGCGCAAATGGGGCAGGAATTGAAAAGTCGTCCCTTCAATATTCTTGATCTGCGCGATGGTTTGACACGCTTTTGTATCGGCTTGTTTAAAAAAGTCGTGATTGCCAATGTGGCGGGCGAATTTGTACTGCAATACATGGGCGGCGATGTGGCCGGCCTGAATGTCGGCCTGAGTTGGTTCGGCCTGGTGATGTTCGCGCTGCAGATTTATTTCGACTTTTCCGGTTATACCGATATGGCCCTGGGACTGGGTCGTATGTTTGGTTTCCGCTACGTGGAGAACTTCAACTACCCGTACCTTTCCCGTTCCATTACCGAATTCTGGCGCCGCTGGCATATGTCGCTCAGCAGTTTCCTGCGCGATTATCTGTTTACGCCACTGGCCCTGAGTTTTCGGCGGCAAGGTAAAGCGGGCCTGGTGCTGGCTACGGTGATCACTTTCGTGGCCTGTGGCTTCTGGCATGGACCAACCTGGAATTTTGTACTTTGGGGCCTGTATTTCGGCCTCCTGATTTCCATTGAACTGTTGTTTTTGAATAAATGGCTGTCGAAACTGCCCCGTATCCTGAGTCATCTTTATTTCCTTTTCGCGATATTGCTGGGCTGGGTGCTGTTTTATTTTACCGATTTGCACCAGGGTTGGTGTTACCTGAATGTGATGTTCGGCAATACGGTCAACCCGACCTTGCCGCTGGAGTTCATGTTGCTTGTTAAGGAAAATCTTTATTGGCTGGTACTGGCCCTGGTCTTGTGTTTTCCTGTATATCCGGCCCTGCTTCACTGGCTCGGAAAGCGTCCGGCCTTTGCCTTAAGCGCGCCTGTTCTGGTGTTGCGTACCTTGGCCCTGTTGATTATGAACGCAGCGCTGCTGGCGCTGTCTACCGCCATGCTGGTAGGCAGCAGTTTCAATGCTTTTATATACGGTAACTTTTAGGAAGACCATGACAGGATCAGGGAAAAATATTCGATTGGAAAAACGACTGGCCTACCTGCCGGTTGTGCTGCTGGTGACGGTGCTGCTGGGCATAGGGGCGCTGTTTTTTATTCTCCCCAAAGCTAAAACCAGTGCCATCGAAAACCGCGCCCTGGCCGAATTTCCCTGGCTGAATACCACCGATGTGCTTAACGGTGGCTACACCGACAGCATGAATCTGTACGTTTCAGATCATTTTCCCTTACGGGATTCCCTGCTGAAATTTTCTTTCCGGATCAAGGAATACCGTGGCATTCGCTCCGGCGATGTGGCGATTATCCGGCCGGTGGTTCCCGCCGGGAAACCCCTGGCTGCCGACACCACCCTGGCCGATACCCTGAGCGTAGAAATCGGCCCCGAAAACGAAGAAGGCGACCTGCTGGGCAATGGCCTGTTCATCTACAAAGGAATGGCCCTTCAACTGTTTGGGGGCTCGGAGGCCATGGCAAAGTTCTACGCATCGGCCATCAACAAATACTATTACGAACTAAAAGGGGCGGTGAACATCTACAGTATCGTATTCCCAACCCCGTCTGAGTTCTATCTGCCCCAACAATACCGGAAACTCTCACGCCCCGAAAAACCTAATATCGACTTCATAAACCAATACCTCGATCCCGCCATCCGGAAAGTGGATGCCTACAGCGAGTTTCTGGCGCATCAGGATGAATACCTTTATTATCGCACCGATCATCACGCAACAGTCCTCGGCGGTTATTATGCCTATGTGGCTTTCTGTAAAACCGTTGGCGTTACCCCGCTTTCTCTTTCTAAACTTCAACGAAAGTTTAAAAAGAATTACCTCGGATCCCTTTACGCTATGACCCACGATGAACGCCTGAAGGAACGACCCGATACGGCCTACTACTATTTAATTCCGGGCGAGCATAAGACCAGTATTTATTATGAGGGTAACCAGCGCGCCCCTATCCGCAGCCAACTTATCAGCGAATCAAGCTGGGGATATACGGTGTTTCTGGGCGGCGATCATCCATTAATGAAAGTGGAAACGAAAAACAAAAATGGCCGGAAAGCATTGGTGGTCAAGAATTCTTACGGTAACAGTTTTGTGCCTTTCCTGGTTCCGCACTTCGAAACGGTATATGCGGTCGACTACCGCTCATTTAACCTGGGATTGCTTAACTTTATAGCGGAAAATAAAATCACTGACCTGATCTTTATTAATTGCACCATCCTGGCAAATTCCAAGTGGCATACCCAGTGCATCAAACGCATCATGTATTACCGGAACATTCCGGTAAAACTCGACATGGACTCCACGCGGACAAATCCTTCGATGGACAGCATCAAGATAGTGGTCAGCGACACCTTACAGTAATAACTGAATGATGAAAAATTGGCTGACCCTGTTGTTGCTATGTTGGAGCTGCACCGGGTTTTCGCAATACGCCTGTCTTCCGGATACCTCCCGGTATCCTTGGATTCAGCCCGATCTGTGTCGTTTGCAGTTTTATCATCCAGATGCGGTACGGACCTTTTATCAGGCCTGGAAATCGGCAGATACAGCAAAGTGTGTGATTGTTCACATGGGCGATTCGCACGTGCAGCCCGATATTTTGCCCGATGAATTGCGTAAGGTGTTGCAAGATAGCCTGGGTGCCGGCGGCCGGGGCTTCGTCTTCCCATACTCTACCGCCAAAACCTATTCCTCGTCAGCGTATAAATCAACGCACGAAGGGGAATGGTCCTACGGAAAAAGTTTTATCCTGCCACCCAAAGTAAAACTTGGATTGGTGGGAATGGCCTGCCGTACGGCAGATTCTTCGGCTTCGTTTAACCTTTGTTTCAAGGAGCCCTTCCCGGCTGACTACTCGATCTTGCGCATCTATTGTAAAAAGGATTCGGCCGCTTATGATTTTGAAGTTTTGTGTGACAGTGTGGCCTTTCCGGTATCTGTTACAACCTCCCTGCAAGACCCGTCTCCGTATATTGAATTGCACGTGCCCGCTATTAAAAAAAGCCTGACCCTACGCTTACTAAAAACCTCCTCATCTCAAAACTTTTTCGAGTGCTACGGCCTGGAAATTCAAAGTCCACGCAATAAAGGTGTGGTGGTGCATTCGGCGGGTGTGGGCGGAGCCTGCTTTCGTGGGCTGCTTTATCAGGATTTGCTGGAGGAACAACTCGCTTGCGTGCAGCCTGACCTCGTGATTCTGGATTATGGCACCAACGATTATCTGTACGATGATAAAATAAAAAGTACACTGGAGGCACAGATCCTGAAGAGTATTGAAAAGGTGCGCTCGGTATCACCGGAGGTAAGCATATTGTTGACCAGTACGCAGGATATGTATCGCCGTGGACGTAACCTCAAATCCGGGGTTTTGTTTTCGGATTTTATGCGCCGCATCGCGAAACAAAATAATTGTCTTTTCTTCGACTGGTATTGGATTTCGGGTGGCCCCAAAAGTATGAAGTTGTGGGAAAATGCAGGATTGGCGCAACCCGATATGATTCACCTGGGCGGAAAAGGCGCACGTCTCAAAGGCGATCTGCTGGCCCTGGCCATGACCCGAACGATAGAATGGCTGAATGAAAATCCCGGGGCCGATTCTTTGGTGCTGGCACCGGATAGCTCACAACGTGCCGCCCTGCTGGCCATTCAGCACGATACCGCCCACACGGCACCAACGGAATTCACCCAGAATGCCCGGTATTATACTATTCGTAGTGGCGACAACCTGGGCAGCATCGCGCAGCGCTACGGGGTCAGTGTAGCCCAGCTGAAAAGTTGGAACGGTCTCTCCTCCGACCGGATTGTGGCCGGGAAAGTACTTAAAATTTTGAAAAAGAACGTTGCCACGGATATTCCGAAACCCGCACCGCTGGAGGAAAAGGAGAGCCCGCTTCGGGAACCCGCCCCAACGACAACCGTGAAGTCCCCGACAAAATCACAACCGGCCACGATGGCCAGCACAGGTGTGGCTGCGCAGAAGAAAACCCGTAGTGTCTATGTGGTGAAGAGTGGCGACACCCTTTGGGCCCTGGCCCGACGCTATAATACCAGCGTCGACGCCATTAAAAGCGCCAATAAACTCCGTACCGATAAATTGAATATCGGGCAGAAAATTATTATTCCTCACTAAGCTCACTTGTTTACCTTATGATAGCTATTCCTGCTGCTTCGCATCCGCAACAATTTAATATCGCCTGGTACTGCACTACCCGTCATTGCCTGGAAGGTCGTTCCGAAAAGATGGCCTTTCGCTGGATTGATGCGGCCGGGCAACGGGAGGACTTCAGCTTTGGACGGATGGAAACGGAAAGCAACCGCATGGCGGAAGTACTGCTCTCCCTGGGCTGCCAGGCAGGGGATGTCGTTTTTACCTTTCTGCCAAAAATGCCGCAGCAGTTTTTTTCCTTTTTGGGAACCCTGAAAATTCAGGCGATCGCAGGCAGCCTCTTCGCAAACTTTGGCGAAGAAGCCCTCATCGATCGTATGGCAGACGCCGGTACCTCAATTCTGATCACAAAAAAAAGTTTACTGAAAAAAGTCAAACGGGCCCGCCGCGCCTTGCCGATGCTGAAGTTCATCCTCGTGCTTGATCTGCCGGAGGATGAGGCCGACAATGTACTGAGCCTTCCCCGCCGCCTGGCAGCGACCACCGGGCATTATGAGGTTCCCATCACCAGCCCTTCCACCCCTTCGGTATTGCATTATACCTCCGGTTCGACCGGCAAACCTAAAGGCGTGCAGCACCGCCACCAGAGTCTGCTTATTCAGGCGTGGACGACCGCGCATGTACTGGGCCTGCGCGACAACGACCAATACTGGTGCACGGCGGATCAGGGTTGGGTCACCGGAATTTCCTATGGAATCATAGGTCCGTGGGCACTGGGAATTACTCAGCTGCATTTTGGTGGCGCCTACGATGCGGCCGCCTGGATGCGTCTGCTGGAGGAGGAACAAATCAACGTGTGGTACACCGCACCCACCGCGCTGCGCATGCTGATGCGGGAGGAGCCCACACTGTACACGAGCCTAAAATTGGAGCACCTGCGCCACATATTCAGTGTTGGCGAACCCCTTAATCCGGAGGTGGTGCGCTGGGGACAGGCTGTATTGCACAAGGATATTTACGATACGTGGTTCCAAACGGAAACAGGCAGCATCATGGTCTGCAACCGGCCGGGCATTCCTGTAGTACCCGGAAGTATGGGCAAACCGGTGGAAAAGGTGCAGGCCGAAATTATCTCGGATGAGGGCGTTGTGCTCGGCCCGGCACAAACGGGAAATCTATGCCTGAAAGCAGGCTGGGATTCTATGTTCACCGAGTACCGCAACCACCCCGAAGTCTATCAACACAAATTTAAAAACGGCTATTACTATTCCGGCGACCTGGCCTGGCGCGACAAGGACGGCTATTTCTGGTTCGTTGGTCGCAACGACGATGTGATTAATACCGCAGGCCACCTGATCAGTCCTTTCGAAATAGAATCCGCCCTTTTGGAATGCCCCGAAATTGCGGAGTCGGCCGTGATCGGTGCCCCCGATGAATTGCTGTTTGAAAAAGTGGTGGCTTTCGTGCGCCTGAAAGATGGCGTGGAATGGACGGAGGACCTTGCCATCAACCTACGTCTTTATCTGTCGAACAAACTATCTACCATCGCTACACCTCAGGATATTCGGGTCGTCGACGAAGTTCCGAAAAACAAATCCGGAAAAATTATGCGCCGTGTGCTCCGGGCTGTCTACCTCGGCCAGGACCCCGGCGATGTATCAACCCTTGAACTTTAAAATCCCAACACTATGGACATCTACGAAGAACTTAGCAAAATCGCCCGTAAGGCGTTTGATGATGATGAAATTCAACTTAAGCCCGAAAGTACCGCCGATGACGTGGATGGATGGGATTCCCTCTCCCACGTGAACCTCGTGACCATGATCGAACGCCATTTCCAGATCCGCTTTAAATCCATGGAAATCCTTAAATGGAAAAACGTCGGACAAATGGCCGAATCTGTCCAGGCAAAACTTGCTGAAAAGGCTTGATTTTTTGTATCTTTGTATTCTTTTGAAAAGAGAATACCTATATACCTATATGAATATGAGCATAAAGACGGTTTCATTTCTCGCGGCAGCGATGACCGTGTTATTCAGTACAGTGCTGATGGCGCAGTCACAAACCTCCGTTCGGGGGAAGCTTACGAATTTTAAATCCACGCCAGTATTCTTGTATGAAAACGGAACGAGCACTTCGCTGGTGTCTCAATCCAGCGTGGATGAAAGCGGTCAATTCTCCATGGTATTTGATCAAAGCCACATGAATATTTATAAGCTGCAGTTTGATGAACGTACTTTTCTTTCCCTGGTGTTGGAGCCCGGTGATCAGGTGGTTGTCACCGGCGATTTTAAGGATTTTATGGGAACCGTGAGCATCCGCGGCAGCCAGCAAAGTCAGGATGTTTTGACCTCTGACCAGCAATTGAAGATGTACAAACAGAAAATGGACAGTGTAAACAATGCGTATTACGCAGCCTTACCCTTGGGCATCAGCGAACCGCAGCTGAAAGAATTCACCGATGGCTACCAATCCCTGGAAAGTCAACAGCAAAATTACATTCGCATCTTTGTGCAGCAAAATCCGTCTTCAATGGCCTGTTTGTTTATGATTGACCGTTTATCCATCGACCAGTTTTTTGACGTGTATGAAGCCGCGGATGCCGGACTGTACGCCCGTTATCCGGAAAATGTTTATGTGCAAGGCTTCCACACCCGCGTTAACAATGCCCGTCGGTTGGCCATCGGATCGCTTGCACCGGAAATTGAACTGACAACACCGGAGGGCACCCTGCTCAAACTATCGTCCCTAAAAGGTAAGGTGGTGCTGATTGACTTCTGGGCTTCCTGGTGCGCCCCCTGCCGCAAGGAAAACCCCAATGTCGTTCGTTTGTTCAATGCCAATAAAGACAAAGGATTCACGATTTTCGGCGTGTCGCTGGATAAAGACAAAGCCAGTTGGGAAAAGGCCATACGCGACGACGGCCTGGCGTGGAATCATGTCAGCGATCTGAAGTTCTGGCAAAGTGAGGGGGCAAAAATTTACAACGTCTCCGCAGTTCCCTATACGGTACTGCTCGATCGCGAAGGAAAAATTGTTGCAAAAAACCTGCGGGGTGCCGAACTTGAGAAGAAAGTAAGCGAATTGCTCGCTGAGTAAGCCTTAAAAGAAATAATACACCCCCAGCAATACACGGATGTTGCTTACCGTGTTCAAGTCCGAAACCAGGGCCAGCGGACTGATCTCGCGACCGTAGGCGGCTGCGGTGTAATCCCCTTCCAAGGCAATCTTGAATTTAGGTACGGCATACGCAACGCGCGGCGAAATCCGGTACAGGTGATGAATATTGCTTCCACGCGCGTAGTAAGAGGCCGGGGACGTCCAATTGGCAACATTGTGCCACGATCCGAGGTTTTGCGTGTATCCGCCAAACAGGCCAACCTGAATTTTGCCGAAATTCATTCCCACTTCGGTCCAGGCCGAAAGAGTATGAAGATTGGTGTAGCTGCGATCATCCCTGAGAAGTGCCGTGGCCGTGGTGTCATATTGAATGGCGTAACCTCCTAACATCAGCATGTCGTAGGCGTTCTGTGCATACACCCCCTCAAGTTTCCAGAAGAAATTCCCGCGACGCACTTTCACATAGGCGATGGCGCTTAGGCTTCCGATGGTTTCTGTGGTTTTATAGTTGCTGTCGGTAACCAGGCGGGGCTTCAGCATTTTGTACCCTCCGCCAAGACCAGCGAGTACTTCATTTTTTTCATCGGGGGAGGTGAGTGCGTAAAAAACCTGCAAGTGCATATCGGGAATAGCTGAGTTCCGCAGGTACTTGGAACTCGCACCTTCCGGACCCGTCGAGGTCATGTCGCGCTGTGCCAGCAAGGCGGCCATGAAATTAACCGGCCCCACTTTCTGGGTGACCCGGATTTGCGGATTGCGACTAAAGGGTTGAAGCGGCGCCCCGGTGTTCACTGATATCACCTCGGGTAAGCAAGCAGCAACGGTCATCGGATGCCAGGTTTGCCCCAGTAGTAATTCCGTACTTTTCCAATTAAGTTTGACAAAGGCGTGGCGCAAACGTAATCCGTTCACATCCGCGTTGGAGGTGCCCCAGAATTCAGCTTCAAGCACCCCGGAGGTTTTTGCCCCTAGGGCGTTTGGTGCACTGATCTCGCCGCGCAGGCGCGATTGGATGGACAGAAAATTCAGGGAGCCCTGCGCATTGATGTCGGCGCTGTCCTTATCGTAGCTGACGTTCAGGGGGTACATTAAAAAATGCCCCTCCCGCAGGTTGTCCACCTGGCGGGTATCATAGAAAAAATCATTTTTCACATAGCCTGAAAAACGAAGGCCCCATTTGCCGGTCTCCTGGCTGTAGGCAACGAGAGGGAAGAACAACAGAAAGTAGACGAGTTTTTTCATGTGGAAAATTTGAGCAAAGATAATAAAATCAGCGGCTTTTCCTGCCAGGAGTTCCCCGGAATAGCGCCGCCTTGCCTTCGGAAGAAGAAAAAAAAAGGCCGTCCGGCAATGGACGGCCTGCGTGTATCCGCTGTTTTTATTTAAAAAGATAAGTGTGATTATGGATCAGGTTTTTCGCCACATCTTTCAGAATACCATTGGTGCGCATGATCATCTCCAGGTCATTGGGGAAGGGCAGGGGCCGGCCTAAGCGGCGGCGGGTTTCTTCTTTCAGGGCATTCACATCGCCGAGCGCAACACAAAATACATGATTGAAGTCGGATTGCGCCGTGATGGGTTCGGAACGCAATAGTTGCTTGGTGCTGTTGTCATAAAAATCCAGAATACCGCTAACCAGGGCAGATTTGCTAAGGCTGGTCTCCATCACTCGACAGTGAATGGTTTTGTATTTCTTTTCCTTGATATCATTTCCAAGGCTATCTTTCTTTACATTGCCGTTGGCATCGAGCACATATTTCCATCCATCCTCTATGGTTTTGCTTTCTTCCCACGAGCGTTCATGAACACGCTCCGGTGTTACGTCAATGGTTTTCAGATTCAGCAGTATGAAGTCGTCGTAGCGGCGGTTCTCCACCTCCCGCGCTTCAAAGCGCACCCAGGATGTGTTGAGATCGGCCACCGATATTTTCATCAGCTCTTCTTCGAAACCGGCCGGCAATACAACGTTGGCGACATTGTTCATGCGAAATAGCACAAACGTCACCCCCATGGCGAAAGCCTTGTCAAGCAGGTTGTCGGTGTCTTTGTAACTGGGATAATAGCCTTTTACCTTCACCAGATTATCGTAAGCCTCGCGGGCTGCATATTTCTCGTTGCGTTCCAGAAGTTGAAGCGCGCGGGCATAAAAGTATTCCGCCGCTTTGCGCTTGGCTTCGATAACATCTGTATCGTAGTCGTGGACAACAAAGCCAAGCGTACTTAAGACCGGTGCAGGGACTGTTTTCAGTACATCCTGCCGTGCTTTTAAATTGGAGTATAAGGCAAACACTTCTTCCCATATTTCAGGCTGACCCGATTTTTTTAGAAAGGCAATCCGGTCCAGGTCGCGTGTGTTGGCCAGGCGAAAGGCTTCGCTTAACACGGCAATTTGTTTTTCCTTGGTCGGATTCTTTTTGAGTTTATACACCGATTTGCGGATCGCAGCATCGTACCTGCCATCCCGAAGCAGGGTCTTTGAGGAAACACATCCCGTAAGCAGGGCGGCAGCGAGGAGGAGAATATAGGGTTTCATAGCGCAAGGGGTTTGGCGAGCCTTCGCAAAAGTACTGCCAAATCCGGCTCCGCGTATACGCCCGGCCCTGTTTTTTTTGGTGCGGGAAACATCCGGTATTTGTGCATTTTTCAGTTAAATGCGGAGTTTTGAGTATAAAATCGTAATTTTGACACCTTATAATTGCCTCGTCGTACGACGAAATCTAATGAACATGTTTTTACTCACCGATATTTAACTATATGTGGTCTTTTTTAGTTCGTTTTATTCTGAGAAATCGTTTGACCAATCTGATTATCATTCTGCTGCTCACCGGCCTTATGGGCTTTTTCGCCACCCGGGTTCAACTGTCCTACGAATTCGCATCTATGTTGCCCGCATCGGATTCTACCCGTATTAAATATGATCAGTTTAAGCAACAATATGGCGAAGACGGTAGCGTGATGTTTGTGGGCATTCAGGACCCCCGGCTTTTTCAGTTGGAGGAGTTTAACGAGTTTTACGATATGACGCAGGACCTGCGTAAAATTGAAGGCGTGAAGGAAGTCCTCTCCTTGGGTCGTATCTTTCAACTGATCAAAAACGACAGTACGCATAAGTTTGATTTTGTGCCGGTGGTTTCTGAAAAGCCACGCAGCCAGGTCGAGCTCGACAGTATCAAACAACTGATCTATTCCTATCCCTTTTACGACGGCTTGTTGCTGAACAAAGAAACGGATGTTAGCATGCTGATGATCACACTCGACAAGGAGATGGTGAATTCGAATGCCCGCTTCAAGCTTGTTAACGGGGTTAAAGATCGTGTAGAACTTTTTGCAGGGAAGCATAATATTGATGTTCATTATTCCGGCCTGCCTTACATACGTACCGTGACCAGCAAAATGGTGCAGAGTGAACTCATGTGGTTCACCATAGCCGCCTTACTGGTGGCAGCTCTGGTACTGTTTTTTTATTTCCGCTCGCTGAAATCGGTGATTTTTCCCCTGATTATCGTGCTGTTTGGTGCCGTGTGGGTGCTGGGAACGGTATCCCTGCTGGGGTACAAGATCAGCATTCTTACCGGGGTGATCCCGCCACTGATCATTATCATCGGTATTGAGAACTGCATCTTTTTGTTGAATAAGTATCATTTTGAATACCGCAATCACGGTAATAAAGTGAAGGCGCTTTCGCGGATTGTGCAACGCGTGGGCTTTGCAACACTGCTCACCAACGCCACTACAGCCGTGGGCTTCGCAACCTTTATGGTCACCGGCAACCGTCTTTTATTTGAGTTCGGGGTGGTCGCTTCGATCAATATTATTATTCTGTATTTCCTCTCCCTGTTTCTGATCCCCATCTTCTTTAGTTACCTCGATCCCCCGGCGGAACGACAGATGCGTCACCTCGACAACCGCTTTGTCCACAAAATTGTAGAATTTATCGTGGGAATGGTTCAGCGCCGTCGCGTGGTGATCTATTCAGTGGCGGTGATCGCTGTGGGCCTTGGCGTGTTTGGTATGACCCGTCTTAACACCACAGGCCGCATTGTGGATGATATTTCGCATAAAGACAAGTTGTACAAGGATTTGATGTTTTTCGAGGAACATTTTAAAGGAGTATTACCTTTTGAGATTTCTATTGACACCAAAAAGAAAAGAGGCGTTATGAGCCTGGGTACGCTGAAGCGGATTGAACGTCTACAGGATACCCTCGCCACCTACCCGGAATTTTCGCAACCATTGTCGGTGGTGGAGGTGGTGAAGTTTGCCAAACAGGCCTTCTACAATGGCGATGAATCTATGTATTCCATGCCGAACAACAACGAACTGGTCTTCATGGTGGATTATCTTCCGGAGTTTAAACATGAGAAAAAGACCATCCTGAATAATTTTATGGATACCACCCTGAGCAAGACCCGCGTGAGTGTGCAAATGGCCAATATCGGGACGCAGGAAATTAAGGTGATTCTGGAGGATTTAAAACCTAAGGTCGATTCTATTTTCAAGCCCGATCGGTACGATGTAGAGATTACCGGCACCAGCGTGGTTTCGCTGAAAGGCAACGAGTACCTGGTGGGCAACCTGCAAACCTCCCTCATTTTCGCGGTGATCATCATTGCCCTGCTTATGGCCCTGTTGTTTACTTCGGCGAAAATGGTGGTTCTTTCCATCCTGCCCAACCTGATTCCATTGTTGATGACCGCCGGCATGATGGGCTTTCTGGGCATCTCCATCAAACCTTCCACCATCATTATCTTTAGCGTGGCACTTGGGATTGCTGTCGACAACGCCATTCTTTTCCTATCGCGCTACCGGCATGAACTCCGGACGCACAACGGACATTATACCGAGAGTGTTGAACTGGCCCTGCGTGAAACGGCCTATAGCATGGTCTATTCGTCTTCCGTGCTATTCCTCGGCTTCTCAATTTTCATCTTCTCCTCCTTTGGCGGCACCCAGGCCATGGGCTACCTGATTTCATTCACCCTCCTTGTTGCCATGATGTGCAACCTGTTCCTTCTTCCGTCGTTGATTGTGGCCTTTGGTCGCCGGGGCACCACCAAAGCCTTCGAAAAACCCATTCTTCCGATCCTTGATGAAGAAGATGAAGATATTACCATTGGTTCTTCCTTTGAGTTTCACGAAGAAGAAAAGGAAAAAAACGACAAACCCAAACAAAACAACCCCCAGGCATGAAAGGAATTATACTGGCCGGAGGCTCCGGCACAAGGCTCTATCCGCTTACTCTCGCGATGAGCAAGCAGATGATGCCCATCTACGACAAGCCCATGATTTATTACCCGCTCTCGGTGCTGATGATGGCGGGTATTTCGGAAGTACTGATCATTTCAACGCCCGAAGATCTGCCGAACTTTGAACGCTTGTTAGGCGACGGTCATCAACTGGGATGTCGTTTTACCTATGCCGTTCAGGATGTACCGAACGGACTGGCCCAGGCCTTTGTGATTGGCAGGAGCTTCATCGGTTCCGATAAAGTTTCCCTGATCCTCGGTGATAATATCTTTTACGGTGCGGGCTTACAAAAGACCTTACAAGAAAACAACGACCCTGAGGGTGGGACGGTCTTTGCCTATCACGTTTCCGACCCTCAGCGTTACGGGGTGGTTGAATTCGACGCCGCCAACCGTGCAGTTTCCATCGAAGAAAAGCCGCTGCAGCCCAAAAGCAATTTTGCGGTGCCCGGATTGTATTTCTACGACAACTCGGTGGTGGACGTGGCGGCGATGATGAAACCCAGCAAGCGGGGGGAATATGAGATAACCGATGTGAACAAATATTATCTTGAACAAAATAAACTAAAGGTGGCCGTGTTAACCCGCGGAACAGCCTGGCTGGATACGGGCACCTTTGCGTCCCTGCTGCAGGCCTCACAATTTGTGCAGGTCATTGAAGACCGACAAAATCTAAAAATTGGCTGTATTGAAGAGGTGGCTTACCGAAAGGGTTTTATTGGGAAGGAACAACTACGGGCTATCGCTGAAAAGCTGATCAAAAGTGGTTATGGGGAATATCTGCTGAGCATTATGGAATAACCTTTTTTGGTGCACCTTCGTAAACGAGAAAAACCCTAATCGTTCTAAATACGAAAAATGAAAAAAATACTAATCACCGGCGGAGCTGGTTTTATTGGAAGTGCACTGGCGGAGAGAGTTATACAGGATGACGACAATTATGTTGTTATTGTTGACAATCTCTCCACGGGTAGCCTTCAAAAGCTCCCTGAACTACCCAGAAAAAACTGGCATTTCATTAAGTGTGATGTAAACAATGCTCCGGATATTGCCGGGGTGATGCAATCCTACCGCTTCGATTATGTGTTTCATTACGCCGCGGTGGTAGGTGTGCAGCGTACACAGGAGAACCCGGTGAGCGTTCTTCACGATGTGCACGGCATAGAAAATATTCTAAGCCTGAGTAAGAATACAGGTGTTAAGCATGTGTATTTCTCCTCCAGTTCCGAGGTGTATGGCGAACCGGTGGTGCTCCCGCAAAATGAAGAGACCACGCCCTTGAATTCACGCGTTCCGTATGCGGTGGTGAAAAATCTGGGAGAAGCTTTTTTGAAATCCTATCAGAAAGAGTTTGGACTGGATTATACCATCTTCCGCTTCTTCAATACCTACGGGCCAAAGCAGAGCAAGGATTTTGTGATGTCGCGTTTTATTGCCCGTGCCCTGGCGAATCAGGATATTCAAATATATGGCGATGGAAGCCAGACTCGGACTTTCTGCTTTATTGGTGATAATATCGAGGCCACTTATAATCACTTTGAATTAGTGGCAACGGGCCGCAACGGGAAAAATGAAGTGATCAACATTGGAAGTGACTGCGAAACACCAATCCTGGAACTGGCCAACACCATCATTCGTCTGACGGGATCACAGTCCAGGATTATTCATGTTCCACCCTTGCCCGAAGGCGATATGAACCGGCGTTTACCGGACGTAACGCGCATGCGGAAATACCTGAAAACACCGCCGGTAACGCTGGAGGAAGGTATCCGTAAGATTCTTGAAAATCCTGTTTTTCTGCAGATCTGAACCGTTTAAACGGTCATAATATCTTTTTCCTTTGCCTCAAGTAATTTGTCAATTTTGGCGATGGAGGCGTTGGTGGCTTCCTGAATTTCCTCTTCCAACTTCTTGCAATCATCTTCCGGAATGCCCTGTTTTTCTAGCTTTTTGGCTGTTTCGTTGGCCGTACGGCGGATATTACGCACCGAAACACGTGCATTTTCAGCTTCCGCTTTGGCTTTTTTGACCAGGTCGCGGCGACGTTCTTCCGTTAGGGGGGGTACGATGATGCGCAGGACTTCCCCCTCGTTTTTGGGGTTGAAGCCAAGGTTGGCGGCCTGGATCGCCTTGTCGATCAGCGAAAGCACACTTTTATCCCAGGGTTGAACAATGATTTGCTTTGGGTCGGGGGTGTTGATATTGGCCACCTGATCCAGGGGGGTCATGGCGCCGTAGTAATCGATCCGGATGCCGTCGAGCATCTGGGGCGAGGCTTTGCCGGTCCTGATTTTCTGAAACTCTTTTTCAAGATGGCTGGCCGCATTCAGCATTCCTTCCTGGGCTTCTTCCAGACAAAATTGGGCTTCTTCGTGCATGGTATAGGTTCTTTAATTCGGGTTAAACGTGGATCAGGGTACCGCAGGCTTCGCCTTTGCATACGCGCAGGAGGTTGCCAGGGGTGTTTACGTCGAAAACGATAACGGGCATTTTATTTTCTTCACACAAGGTAAAAGCAGTAAGGTCCATGATGGCTAGTTCCTTTTCGTAGGCTTCATGAAAACTAAGGTGTTCGTATCGTTGGGCATGGGGGTCTTTTTCGGGATTGGCAGAATACACGCCATCGACCCGCGTGCCTTTGAGCAGGACATCGGCTTTGATTTCAACTGCGCGGAGGGCGCCTGCAGTATCGGTGGTGAAAAAGGGATTTCCAGTGCCTCCGGCAATAATGACAATCTGCTGCTTCTCCATTTTTTCGATGGCGGCCGGGCCCGACATGGCCTCGCAAAGCGACGGAATGGCTAGGCCGGAGAGCAGGGCGGTTTTGTGGCCGGCTTTGTTGAGTGCCGATTGCAGCGCCAGGCTGTTGATCACGGTGGCCAACATGCCCATATAATCGCCGCTTACCCGGTCCAGTCCGTCGGCGGAAGCTTTCATCCCGCGGAAGATATTCCCCCCCCCAAGCACAATGGCTATTTGTGTTCCCTGCGCGGCCAGAGAACTGATTTCCGTGACGTAATGCTGCAAGCGGTCGGGGGCAATACCCTGGTCGCTATCGCCTTGCAGCGACTCTCCGCTGAGTTTTAAAAGGACTCTATTGTATTTCATAAGGGTTTTCTGATTCAGCGCAAAGTTACCAAAAATTTTATTCAGCGCGGGACGGGCTCATTGAATTGACGCGGGAACAAAAAAAAGGCTGCCATTCAGCAGCCTTAGTAATGTTGTGAACCGTGTTTTCCTTAGGAAATCGAAATACGTTTAAAGGTTGTAACCTTTAGATCTTTGTCGATTTCTTCGATAAACTGACGTACGGTCTTTTTGGTGTCGCGAACAAATTCCTGATTCAGCAGGGTGCTTTCCTTAAAGAATTTATTGAGTTTGCCCTGGGCAATCTTCTCCAGCATTTCTTCGGGTTTGCCTTCCTGACGAGCCTGGTCTTTGCCGATCTCAAGTTCCCGTTCGATGGTGTGCGCATCCACATCGTCCTTGTCGAGAGCGACAGGTGCCATGGCGGCAATCTGCATTACCACTTCGCGGCAAGTCTCCGGTGCATTGGGCTTGTTAAATCCAATGATAGCCGTCAGTTTGCCTGTCATGTGGTTGTACATAAAAACACTGGGAGCTTCAATAAACTGATAGTCACCCAACTCCATCTTTTCACCGGTTTTTCCCACCATATCCATGATGTTTTCAGCCACGGTGCGATCGTTCAGCTTCAGGGCCTTTAAGTCGTCCAGACTTTTTGGTTTGTGCTCGATAGCCAAATCGACGATTTGATTGGCCAGTCCGCTGAATTCTTCGTTCTTGGCAACGAAATCTGTTTCACAATTCAGCATAACGGCGGCTACGAAATTACCGTCCTTGTTGATTTTAGCGGCAACACGACCTTCGGAGGTAGCGCGGTCGGCGCGCTTGTTCGCAACTTTTTGGCCTTTTTTTCTCAGGATATCAATCGCAGTTTCATAATCGCCGTTTGCTTCTACCAATGCATTTTTGCAATCCATCATGCCGGCGCCGGTCTGTTGCCTGAGTTTATTAACTTCGGCTGCTGTAATATTTGCCATTTTAAAATATGATTATCAGTGATTACTTCTTGGTGATGGTTTTCTTCGGGCCGGCTGATTTTTTTACCGCTGAAGAATCGTCCTTCATTTTAACAGAAACGTCCTTTTTAGGTGCGATTTTTTTGGCCACTTCGCTGTCATCCTCATCCTTTTCCTCTTCGGAGTGCTCTTCACCTTCAAAGCCTTCTTCATCGCCCTCTTCCATGTGCAGCTCGTCATGCTCTTCTTCTTCCTGATCCTGCTTGTCTTTGGCGAGTTTTCGCTCAGCCAGGCCTTCTTCAATGGCTTCAACCATGCTGCCAACAATCAGGGCAATGGATTTGGAAGCGTCGTCGTTGGCTGGAATGGGGAAATCAACTTCGTTCGGATTGCTGTTGGTATCTACAATCGCAAAGGTCGGAATGCTGAGTTTGCGAGCTTCGCTTACGGCAATGCGCTCTTTCAGGATATCAACCACAAACAGTGCGGCCGGAAGACGGGTCAGGTCAACGATAGAGCCGAGGTTCTTCTCGAGTTTGGCGCGTTCGCGACTGATCTGTAAACGCTCACGTTTGGAAATCTTGAGGAAGGACTCATCGTTCTTCATCTTATCGATGGAAGCCATTTTGCGAACCGCTTTACGGATGGTGGCAAAGTTGGTGAGCATACCGCCCGGCCAGCGTTCCGTTACGTACGGCATATTCACCTTACGTACCATTTCGCCCACGATTTCTTTCGCCTGTTTTTTGGTGGCGACAAAGAGTATCCGCTTTCCGGATTTGGCAATCTGCTTTAGCGCTGCAGAAGCCTCATCCATCTTAGCGAGGGTCTTGTGGAGGTCAATAATATGGATGCCGTTACGCTCCATAAAAATGTACGGAGCCATGTTAGGGTTCCATTTTCTTCTCAGGTGGCCAAAATGGGCACCTGAATCAAGTAAATCCTGAAAAGTTGGTTTTGCCATGTTAATTGTGATTATGTTTACCTTCTGTCAGTAATCAATCGGCAGGTAGTCCCGACGGTGCGGAAGTCCTGCCAATTTAGATACTAAACATAAATAAAGAATGTTAACGCTTGCTGAACTGGAATCTCTTACGGGCTTTCTTCTGTCCCGGTTTTTTCCTTTCCACCATACGCGGGTCGCGCTTCAGCAAATCTTTTGCTTTTAAAGCAGGCCGGTATTCGGGATTGATTTTGCACATTGCCCGGGCCAGGGCCAGGCTTAAGGCGCCAGCCTGTCCTTTATAGCCACCGCCATCAAGGTTCACGTGGATATCGTAATTCCCCAGTTCATTCGAAATTTTCAGGGGTTCTTCAACGATATACTGGAGAACAGTGGACGGAAAATATTCTTTGTAATCCTTGTTGTTTACGCGGATATCACCGTTGCCGCTTTTCAGAAATACGCGGGCAACCGCTTTCTTCCTTCTTCCTAATGCATTGATTATTTCCATAATGAATTGCTTGGCATTAACTGATTGAACTTAATTTAATCGGCTTGGGATTCTGTCCGGCATGGGGATGCTCGGTTCCACTGTATACGTATAAGCTGCGGAATAACTCGGCACCCAACTTGTTTTTGGGTAACATGCCCTTAACCGCATGCTCAAGGATCGCTTCCGGACGCTTTTTCAGCAGTTCGGCCGGGGTGGCGAAACGCTGACCTCCCGGATAACCGGTGTGGCGAACGTATTGCTTCTCGGTGAGCTTGTTGCCGGTGAATTTCACCTTGTCGGCATTGATGATAATCACGTTATCACCACAATCCAGATTGGGGGTGTACAGTGTCTTGCGTTTACCGCGCAGCAACAGAGCTACTTGCGTTGCTAAGCGACCCACCACTTCATTTTCTGCATCAATCAGATACCATTCCTTCTGAAGTTCATCTTTTTTCGCAGAGCGGGTTTTGTAACTTAATGTATCCATTTTTAATTGAATTTCAATATCATTACCGGTTTTTACACATTTTGGGGGTGCAAAGGTAGGATTTTTTTTTGAACAAACAAATTTGTCAACAATATTGTGTTAATTCTTTTGAAAAAAAGACCTTAAGCCAACTTAATTTCAGGAACACTACGCGATTTTTTTAAAATGTTTACCTTTGCACCCACGTAAACCGAAATCAATTTTAAAAATTTAAGTATGAAAAGGAACCTCCTTACCGCTATGTTTATTTTCCTGAGCCTCGGCTTTCTCGCTTCCTGCGGAAGCAACGATGAACCCGATGTGGCCAAGGTCTTACTCACAAAGAATGACTCCATTGCCTACGCCATTGGAATGGATATCGGCACCAACATCAGCAAATTTGTGGCTGAAAACGGTTTCGATACCAACAAAGTAGCCCTCGTACGCGGGTTCCGCGATGCCATCATGGGCGATTCCGCCTTCACTACCAAAGAACGTAATGACATCCTGATGCAGTACCAAATGGAAATGCAAAAGAAACAAATGGCCAAAATGTCGGAAGCAGCCGGCCCTAACAAACAAGCGGGCCAGAAGTTCCTGGAGGAAAATAAAACCAAGGAAGGTGTTACCGTTACCGCCAGCGGACTCCAGTATAAGGTGCTGAAAGCCGGCAACGGCCCAAAACCTGCCGCTAACGACGACGTGACTGTGAACTACGAAGGCCGCATGATCGACGGCAAAGTCTTCGATTCTTCCTACGAACGTAAAAAACCCGAAACCCTTTCACTTGGAAACGTGATCCCCGGATTCCAGGAAGGAATGATGCTGATGAACACGGGCTCCACTTATGAACTCTATATCCCCAGCGAACTCGCTTACGGCGATCGCGGACAGGGCGACATCCCCGGTGGATCTACCCTGGTTTTCAAAATCGAATTATTGAAAATCGAAGCCCCCAAAGCAGCTAAATAATCAAACCCTGCACGATGTTTTCTAAAGCCGGATCTTTTCCGGCTTTTTTTCGCCCGTCGAAAATCTGGTTTTACCTGTCCTCCGAATGATTAAATACCCTAAATTTGCTCCCTATTATTCTAAATATAAATCAAATGAAAAGAAGTGTTGTTGTAAGGGCGATTTTACTGCTGGCCCTGGTGACCGGAACAGCAAGTGTTCAGGCACAGAAAAAAGTCAAATTGACGGATACCCGTGACTCTATTAGCTATATCATCGGTCAGGATATTGGCAACAATTTTAAGAAAAGTCAGATTGATATCAACGTGAATGTGCTGTTGAATGGGCTCACCGCCGCTATGAACGGGAGCGAAAATTTGATTAGCGAAGAACGCAAAATGGCAATTATGACGAAATTTCAACAAGAACTCCAAAAAAAACAACAAGATATGATGGCAAAAGAATCTGAAGTGAACAAAGCGGCCGGTGCGGCCTTCTTAGAGAAAAACCTCAACCAGGATGGCGTGAAAAAAACCGCTTCCGGCCTACAGTACAAAGTGCTGCAGGAAGGCGCCGGCGATCACCCCCTGGCCGAGAGTAAAGTAACCGTGCACTACGAGGGCAAACTGATCGATGGGAAAATCTTCGATTCATCCTACGAACGCGGTCAGCCCGCTACCTTCCCCCTGAACGGCGTAATCCGTGGCTGGACTGAAGGCCTTCAGCTGATGAACCCCGGCGCAATCTACGAATTCTATATTCCCAGCGATCTGGCCTACGGCGACCGCGGCAATCAGGCGATCCCCGGCGGATCCACCCTCATCTTTAAAGTGGAACTTATTAAATTTGAATAATCAATTCCGAACCTATGAAAACAGTGAAAGTTAATTTATTTGTTGCCGTCGTCCTCTCAGCTTTCGTAAGCCTGCTGTTGGTGTCGTGCGGAAATAATGAGAAAAAGATGACCGAAGAGTTGCAAGGCTTTATTGCCAAGTTCGAGGAGAAGTATATTCCCCTCTACAAACAGTCCGCCGAAGCTTACTGGGTGGCCAGTATCAGCGGCAAGGAAGAGGATTTTAAAAAAGCCGCCGATCTGAACTTCGAAATCAGCAAAATGCTGGCGGATAAAGAATCCTTTCAAACCCTTAAGAAAATTAAGGAATCCAATGCTATTACCGAGCCCTTGCTCAAACGTCAGCTGACGGTCTTATTCAACGCCTACGCCGGCCAGCAGATCGATACCGCCAAGTCAAGGGCCATGATCGAACTGCAGTCGAAAATCGAAATGAAATTTGGTAACTTCCGCGCCGTTGTAGGAAAAGATTCGCTGACCGACAACCAGGTGGAAGAAAACCTGCGCAAATCGACCGATAATCAATTGCTGGAAGATACCTGGAAAGCTTCCAAAAAATCCGGCGCCAACGTGTCGGCCGACATCATCGCCCTGGTGAAGATGCGCAACGAAGCAGCCAAGGAACTTGGTTATAAGAATTTCCACGAAATGAGCCTCACCCTTTCGGAGGAAGATCCCGCCGAAATTGAAAAGATCTTTGACGAACTCGACGCCCTCACCCGCGATGCATTTGCTGAACTGAAAGGTGAAATGGACGATTATTTCGCCAAACGTTACAAGGTGAAAAAGGAAGAACTGAAACCCTGGCATTACCAGAACCGTTTCTTCCAGGAAGCGCCGCAAATCTATCCCGTGGATCTCGACCAATATTACGCCAAGCAGGATGTGGTCAACGTGGTTACCAATTATTACAAGGGTATTGGCATGGATATCTCCGGTATGGTGAAAGCCAGCGACCTGTTTGAAAAACCCGGCAAAAACCAGCATGCATACTGCATTGATATTGACAAATCCGGTGATGTTCGCGTGCTCTGCAATACCAAGAACAACCAAAGCTGGATGAATACCTTGCTGCATGAATACGGCCACGCTACTTATTCCAAGTACAACGATGCGCAACTTCCGTTTGCTTTGCGCGATGCAGCCCACATCTTCACCACCGAAGCCGTAGCCATGTTCTTCGGCCGCCTGGCCTCAAACCCCAATTGGATGATGGCTAACATCGGTATGAGCAAAGAAGAAGCCGCGAAAATTTCCGAAGATTGCTTTAAAACCCTCCGCCTCGAACAGCTGACCTTCAGCCGCTGGGCTCAGGTGATGTACCGCTTCGAAAAAGGCTTGTACGAAAATCCGGATCAGGACCTGAATAAATTGTGGTGGGACCTGGTTGAAAAATACCAGATGCTGAAAAAGCCCGAAGGGCGAAACGAACCCGACTGGGCCTCCAAAATTCACATTGCCACCTCGCCCTGTTACTATCATAATTATCTGCTCGGCGAAATGCTGGCCTCCCAGTTTTCCTATCACATCGCAAAAAACATCCTGAAGACCGACGACCTGCAATCCCTAAACTGGTCGGCCAATCCCGAAATCGGGAAATTCTTCCTGGAACAGGTGTTCAAACCGGGTATGCGCTATGAATGGAATGAGATGATTGAAAAGGCTACCGGCGAGAAGCTCACCGCGAAATATTACGCCAAACAGTTTGTGGATTAAACTAACTATTCACTTACTTTCATCAAAGAGGCTGTTCCTTCGGGTCAGCCTCTTTGTTTTTTGTCGTAATTTTGCAAATATTCTGCTTCCATGAGTGAACTTCTTTTTTCGGCCCTGTATATCCTGGCGATTGCCGGGCTCCTCTTCTTTGATTTGGTGGTGATTGGCCGAAAAAGCCATGAAATCAAATACCGCGAAGCCATCGGCTGGTCTTTGTTCTGGATCGCCCTGGCCCTGATTTTCTGGCTGTTTGTCCGCTATGAAGGGCATCTTATCCACGGCATTCACGACACCGCCGGCATCGAGCACAAGATTGAGCAGTACGACCACCCTATTAATATCGACGGTTTGGCTTACGAGGAGGCCCTGGACGTATATCAGAAAAACCTTTCGCTGGAATATCTTACCGGCTATCTCATCGAAAAGACTTTATCGGTGGATAATCTCTTTGTGATGGTGATGATCTTTTTTGCCTTCGGGGTGCGAAAGATCTACTATAAACGGGTTTTGTTCTGGGGAATCCTCGGTGCCATTGTGCTGCGCTTTATCTTTATCTTCGGCAGCTCAGCCCTGATTCAGCAGTTTGAATGGGTGTTGTACCTTTTCGGACTGTTGCTGGTGTTTACCGGAGTGAAGATGTTTATTGACCGAAATAAGCACGAAAAAGCCATCAATGTATCCAAACATCCCGTGGTCCGCTTCAGTTCAAAGTACCTGCGCGTATACCCACGCTATGTAAACCGCCGCTTTTTTGTGCGCGACAAGAACCGTAAGCTCATGATCACCCCTTTGTTTCTGGTACTGCTGGTGATTGAGTTCAGCGACGTCATCTTTGCTACCGATTCCATCCCCGCCATTTTCTCGGTCACGAAAGACCCTTTTATTATATTCTTTTCAAATGTTTTCGCCATCCTGGGCCTCCGCGCCCTCTTTTTCCTGGTGGTCAAAATTATCACCACCTTCCATTACCTTAAGCATGGGCTGTCGTTTCTGCTGACCTTCATCGGCCTCAAAATGATTTTCGATGATTGGTTAAAAGACCTTGGATTTAACACCCTTCATTCCCTGATGGTGGTGCTGGGCGTGTTGGGTATCAGCATTGTCGTGTCTTTATTATTTCCCGAAAAAAAGAAAGAAGACGAATTATTTTAACGGGCAAGCAACCTTATCCGGTATTTAAATGTCTTTATCTTGTTAAACCCTAAATTGTGTACCGGTCTTTGTAACCTCGTCCCTTACAAAATCCAAATTACACAAAACTTCCCATAATTTCAGGAATCCGGCACCCCGCCGGATTCTTGTTTTTTACAGCCGCCTTTGTTCCCCCCACTATTCCCACACGGCACGGGTCATTCCGACCGGAGGGAGGAATCTGCTTATCGTTTGGGAGGACGGCCCCCTGCATATTGCTGACGGGTTTCTCGCTTCGCTCGAAATGACGGCCGTTTCGTTAGAGAGTGGAGGGGCGTTATTTGCTAGAGTCGGAGGGAGGGCGTCATATCAGCGTCCGTGAAAGTTGGTGAGCGTGCGCGTGCCGATGAACCGCTGATTTTCGTCGACAGAAAGAGCCGCGATTTTTAGCCAGTACTGGGGGAAAGCTGTACTTTTAGTTCCTCTTTTAACGCAATTGGTTTTAGAACAAGAAGAGTCATCTTTCGGTAATGAAAAACGAAATAATCATCTACCAGCCCAATGAGCTCGCTTCGCATATAGAAGTGAGGGTTGATGACGATACTGTCTGGCTTTCCCTGAATCAAATGGCTCAACTTTTTGACAGGAATAAATCTGTCATATCACGACACTTAAGGAACGTATACAATGAAGGTGAGCTTACCATAGAGGCAACTGTTGCAACAAATGCAACAGTTCAATTTGAAGCAGGCTGAATTGAAGAAAACGTTCCCGGTATGTGCGCGCACTGAAAAAATTGTTTGTATTACGAATACAAGAAAACGTGTATTGTCAATACACATTAATTTGTATTGCCGGTACAAAATATATATCTTTGTAAAAAAACCTCATTCATGATAACAGAAGAAACGATCAGGGCTGTTATTTCAGAAAATAGCAACTTGTCAGCAATCAAGCCTGTAATAAAAAGGGATAAGAAAATCTCAACCAATAACAAATTAGTAATTGTCATCACGGGCGTAAGGCGGTGTGGGAAAAGTACATTGTTAAAGCAATTACTAAAAAAAGAAAAAAACAAAATATTTCTGAATTTTGAAGATACCAGGCTTGAAGGTTTTGAATTAGTTGATTTTAATAAACTTGAACAGATTGCAATTTCAGAAAAAATCGATTGTTACGTTTTTGATGAAATACAAAATATCCCCGGCTGGGAAAAGTACGTCCGGTCTGCTCACGACAAAGGGTTTAGGATATTTATTACAGGGTCTAATGCCTCTTTGCTTAGCCGGGAACTTGGCACAAAGCTTACAGGAAGGTATTTACAAACAGAGCTTTTCCCGTTCAGTTTTAATGAGTATTTGCAATTTTCCAAAGCAAAAAAGGGGCGGGAGAGTTTTTTGAAATTCATGTCAGCAGGTGGGTTTCCTGAATTTCTGACGTCCGCCGACACGGAATATCTTCGCACCTTGCTACGGGATATTATAATCCGTGATATTGCGGTTCGCAGAAATATCAAAAATGAGCACATGATTTTAAGACTTGCATTACACCTCATGAGTAATGTTGGGAAAGAGGTTAGTTACAATAATTTGACAAAGGTGCTGGGAATTAAATCCGTACGCACCACTATTAATTATTGCGATTATTTAAAGGAAAGTTACCTGCTTGATTTTATACCCCGTTTTTCATTTTCGATAAAACAGCAATTGATCAATCCTAAAAAAGTTTATGCTGTTGACACCGGAATGGCACAAGCAAACAGTCTTTCTTTCAGCGAAGATAAAGGCAGAATGCTTGAGAATGCGGTTTACTTGCGTTTAAGACAGGCTTCGCGCGAGATTTTATACTTTAAGGATGATAGTTCAGAATGTGATTTTCTATTACGGAAAAACAACAAAGTTACCAATGCCATTCAGGTTTGCTGGCATTTGTCAGAGGATAATTTAATAAGGGAAGTTACCGGTTTAAGAAACGCTATGGCAGTGAGCGGAGCAAAAAATGGCATTATAATCACGTTTGATCAGCAGGATGCTTTTGAAGGTATTTCTGCAGTACCAGTATGGAAATGGATGCAACAGGACTTGCCTTTGGATAGTTAGGACCTTTATTATCTCAACGGAAAGCTCCGGCTGGAGGGCGAAAACAAGAACAACACGCTTGAGCTTTTTGGGTATTGCTGCGGGGCGTTCTGTGCTGGTGCGGGAGCACGGGAGTGCATGTCAGCGCCCGGGAAAGGTGGTGAGCGTGAGCGTGCCGATGAACCGCTGATTTTCGTCGACAGAAAGAGCCGCGATTTTTAGCCAGTACTGGGGGAAAGCTGTACTTTTAGTTCCTCTTTTAACGCAATTGGTTTTAGAACAAGAAGAGTCATCTTTCGGTAATGAAAAACGAAATAATCATCTACCAGCCCAATGAGCTCGCTTCGCATATAGAAGTGAGGGTTGATGACGATACTGTCTGGCTTTCCCTGAATCAAATGGCTCAACTTTTTGACAGGAATAAATCTGTCATATCACGACACTTAAGGAACGTATACAATGAAGGTGAGCTTACCATAGAGGCAACTGTTGCAACAAATGCAACAGTTCAATTTGAAGCAGGCTGAATTGAAGAAAACGTTCCCGGTATGTGCGCGCACTGAAAAAATTGTTTGTATTACGAATACAAGAAAACGTGTATTGTCAATACACATTAATTTGTATTGCCGGTACAAAATATATATCTTTGTAAAAAAACCTCATTCATGATAACAGAAGAAACGATCAGGGCTGTTATTTCAGAAAATAGCAACTTGTCAGCAATCAAGCCTGTAATAAAAAGGGATAAGAAAATCTCAACCAATAACAAATTAGTAATTGTCATCACGGGCGTAAGGCGGTGTGGGAAAAGTACATTGTTAAAGCAATTACTAAAAAAAGAAAAAAACAAAATATTTCTGAATTTTGAAGATACCAGGCTTGAAGGTTTTGAATTAGTTGATTTTAATAAACTTGAACAGATTGCAATTTCAGAAAAAATCGATTGTTACGTTTTTGATGAAATACAAAATATCCCCGGCTGGGAAAAGTACGTCCGGTCTGCTCACGACAAAGGGTTTAGGATATTTATTACAGGGTCTAATGCCTCTTTGCTTAGCCGGGAACTTGGCACAAAGCTTACAGGAAGGTATTTACAAACAGAGCTTTTCCCGTTCAGTTTCA
>CAZPDS010000034.1:11741-27470 GCA_964585485.1 uncultured Bacteroidales bacterium | reverse complement strand
GGAGGCCGGTAACGCCGCCCGCGAGATCGTAGTGTCGCTCATTCCTGTCGGAACAGGTAATGACTGGACACGGATGTACGGCATTCCGCATGAATACAGAGCCGCTATCGGGGTAATTGCCGCGGGCCGCACGCTTTTGCAGGATGTAGGATGCGTGACGTATTCAAGCCCATCGGGGAGGGAAGAACGCTATTTTCTGAACGCGGCGGGTGTGGGCATGGATGCGGAAGTGATCCGCGACACCAACCGGAAAAAAGACCTGGGGGGCGGCGGAAAAATTGACTATCTGAAGGCCTTGCTGGTGGCCGTATTTAAATATAAACCAAAACGCTCCAGGGTTTCCATTGACGGACAGGAAGTGTTTTCGGGTTTGTTGTACAGCGCCAATGTCGGCGTATGCCGCTACAGCGGTGGCGGTATGCAGCAAGTCCCTAATGCCTTGCCGGATGACGGATTATTTGATGTAACCATCATTCGGGACCTAAGCCTCTGGCGGGTAATTTCCAATGTTAAAGGTTTGTTCGATGGTTCCTTTATCCGGATGAAAGAAGTGAGCACATACCGCGCTGTCACGGTTGAGATCAAAGCCGAGGATACCTTGTTGCTGGAAGTGGATGGTGAATCCCTGGGCACGCCAACCTTTGGTTTCAACATTTTCCCACAAGCCATCCGGGTTACCGTGCCGCTGGCCTATTCAAGAGCCGCTCTTGAGCAGGTGGAATAATCTTAAAATTTTAATGAATCCGTGGGGTTTTCGTATTTTTGTAATGACACGTGCTGTTGCACCATCCCCATCCGGGCTTCGGTCGGATGTGCATCCGGCCTTTCTAAATTGAGCTAATGATGAAGAAAATTAAGCGTATAGGTGTGCTGACCTCGGGCGGCGATGCACCGGGCATGAATGCCGCAGTTCGCGCGGTAGTTCGAACGGGGATCTTTCATGGACTGGAGGTCTACGGGATATACCGGGGGTATGAAGGCCTTATTGAGGACGACATTCAGCGTTTGGAAAGCCATTCCGTTGCCAATATTATTCAGCGGGGCGGCACTATGTTGAAAACTGCACGCAGTGAGCGATTCCGGACACCGGAGGGGCGGAGTGCAGCCTACGAAAACATCCGGAAACATGAAATCGATGCCCTGGTCGTTATTGGCGGAGACGGATCTTTTAGGGGTGGACTGGCCCTGGGACAACAGCATAACATCCAGGTGGTGGGTGTTCCCGGTACCATCGACAATGATCTCTACGGAACCGATTTTACCATTGGTTATGATACCGCCATTAACACAGTGGTGGAAGCCGTGGATAAACTCAGGGATACTGCCGCTTCTCACAATCGTTTGTTTTTTGTGGAGGTGATGGGCCGGGATGCTGGATTTATCGCGCTGCGTAGCGGAATTGCAGTTGGGGCCGAAGACATCCTGGTGCCGGAGACCACCACCAGCATTGATGAATTGATCCAACGCCTGGAAAGTGGCCGGCGAAAGAACAAAACGTCTGGCATCATTATCGTGGCCGAGGGCGACGACTCCGGTGGCGCTTTCGAGGTGGCCCGGAAGGTCAAGGAAAACTTCGATGAATACGAAACACGGGTGGCTATCATTGGCCACCTCCAGCGGGGAGGTGCGCCTTCCTGCATGGACCGTGTGCTGGCAAGTACCCTCGGCTATCAGGCTGTGCTGGCTTTAATGAAAGGTGAAGACGGAGTGATGATCGGTCAGGTGGATAAGCAAATCGTTTACGTTCCGTTTGGTAATGCCACTAAACATAACACCGATATCAACCAACGTTTGCTGGAGATGGGACGCATCCTCAGCACCTGAAACACTTTCAACCCTCGTCATGGAACGTGAAACCTGGTTTGCGGATGTCCTTCTTCCTTTGCCCCTGCCCGGGACCTTCACCTACCGTGTCCCCTTCGAACTAAATGGAACCCTGGAACGAGGCTGCCGCGTGGTCGTGCAGTTCGGCAAACAAAAATTTTATACCGCCCTGGTCTATCGTCTTCATCACCGTGCGCCGGATCTGCAGTTGGTGAAATATATTTTGGCCGTGGTCGACGATGCGCCGGTCGTGAATGAGCTGCAGTTTTCGCTCTGGGAATGGATCGCCGACTATTATCTGTGCAAACCCGGAGAGGTCATGAATGCCGCTCTGCCAACGGCTTTGAAGCTGGCCAGCGAAAGCAAGGTTGTGCTCAATCCCGAAAGTTCGGTCAAGCCCGAAGAACTCAACGAAAGAGAACGAATACTGCTTGAATCGCTTATTTTCAGAAAAGTGCTTACAGTTAGCGAAGCCGCCGATATCGTTGAACAAAAGAAAGTATTTCCGTTGTTGAAGACCATGATGGAAAAGAATATCATCATGCTGGAAGAGGAACTGCAGGAACGCTTCAAACCCAAAAAGGAAGTCTGTGTGCGACTTTCTGAAACCTTCGCCAATGACGAAGAAACGATACAGAAATTACTGGAGGAACTCGACCGGAAAGCACCGAAGCAATGCGATATTGTGATGTATTTTCTACATGTTAGCAAACGTCCTGAAAAGGCACCGCATTACATTACGCGTAAGGAACTGCTCGCGGCCTCCGGAACCACTTCAGCTCAACTGAACGCTTTGGTCAAAAAGGACGTTTTTGAGCTGTATGAAATCATTACCAGTCGCCTGGGACAATACGATGCAACGGCGGAAGTGGGGTCGATCGAATTTAGCGACGCACAGCAGAACGCGTGGAATGATGTGAAGGCGGGCATGGACAGCAAGCCGGTGACCCTGCTCCATGGCGTTACCTCCAGCGGGAAGACGGAAATCTACATCCGGCTGATGGAGGAAGTGATCCGATCCGGGAAGCAGGTGCTTTTTTTGTTGCCGGAGATCGCTCTCACCACACAAATCATCAATCGCCTCCGAAAATATTTTGGCGACACCGTGGGTGTTTATCATTCACGTTACAATGAACACGAACGGGTGGAAATCTGGAATCGTGTGCTGGCATGGACGCCGGATAGCGATCCGCAAAAGTACAGTATCATTCTTGGAGCCCGCTCGGCGCTGTTTCTGCCCTTTCGTAAACTTGGGCTGATAATCGTGGATGAAGAACACGATTCTTCGTACAAGCAGACAGATCCCGCACCCCGCTACAATGCCCGCGATGCTGCTGTGATTCTGGCAAGCCTGCACCAGGCGAAAGTTTTGCTGGGGTCGGCTACGCCCTCGGTGGAGTCTTACTATAATGCCCGTACGCATAAATATGCCCTGGTGGAACTCACCACCCGTTTCGGCGATATGCCGATGCCGGCCATTCAATGTGTGGATATTCGCACGGAAGCCCGTAACAAACGCATGCGGAGCCACTTTTCACAAACCCTGCTGGATCAGGTTCAGGAAACCCTGGAAAAAAAAGAGCAGGTCATCCTTTTCCAGAATCGCCGCGGATTTTCTACGCGTTTCGAATGTTCCGTCTGCCACTGGATCCCCCAATGCAAGAATTGCGACGTCAGCCTGATCTATCATAAAAACGCCCATTTGCTACGCTGTCACTATTGTGGCTACACCCAGCGGCCGCCCGACGTCTGTCCGGAATGCAGGAATTCCACCCTGGTGATGCATGGATTCGGCACCGAGAAAGTGGAAGAGGAGCTGGCGATTTTTTTTCCGGAGGCCCGCATCGCCCGAATGGACCTCGACACCACCCGCTCGAAACATTCGTATCACCAGATCATCTCCGATTTTGAGGAGCGAAAAATTGATGTGCTCGTGGGAACGCAGATGGTCACGAAAGGTTTGGATTTTGAAAACGTGGGTTTAGCTGGGATCCTTAATGCCGACGGCCTGTTGGGTTTCCCGGATTTCCGCTCCTTCGAACGCAGCTTCCAACTGATGGAACAGGTGAGTGGTCGGGCGGGCCGGAGGAATCAGCATGGTCGCGTGATCATCCAAACATCAAACCCCACCCATCCGGTGATTCTGAAGGTTACGGAGCACGATTTTCAGGGATTCTATCTGCAGCAGATTACCGAACGTCAGCGGTTCAGCTATCCGCCCTATTGTCGCCTGTTACGCCTGACCTTAAAACATCGCGAAAGCGCCCTTCTCGATAAAGCCGCAGCCGAACTCGCAAAGCAGTTGCGGGCGGCCGGTGCCGGGCGGGTGCTGGGACCCGAGTACCCTTTGGTAGGACGCATCAAAGGACTTTATCTTAAGAATATTATTCTGAAAATTGAGCGGGGAACGAAAGGGAAGTCCGATAAGGACAAATTGCTTCCGCTGATCGACACCCTTCTGCACAGCCCGGAATATAAGCAGGTTGTGGTTTCAATTGATGTGGATCCGATGTAAGGGGCTTGCTATTCGTCTACCCATGTGCCAATGAGCGTGGCCGCGGTGCAGCGGTTTATTTTCACACGGGCATATTGTCCCGGTTTGAAGTGTCCCGCCGGGAACACCACCATTCTGTTTTGGGAAGTGCGTCCTGATAGCTCTTCATTCGAACGTTTGGAGGTTTTTTCGATGAGAACCTCCACCACCTTGCCGATTTCCTGCTGATAACTTTTCAACGATAATTCCTGCTGCAGGTCGATAATTTCCTGCAGGCGGCGGGTCTTTTCCGGATCGGGAACATCGTCGGTATAGTGTTCGGCGGCTTTGGTTCCCGGTCGCTCCGAATACTTGAACATGAAGGCATAATCGTAAGCCACCGCTTTCATCATCTTCAGCGTGTCCTGATGGTCCTCTTCGGTTTCGCCGCAAAAACCGGCAATAATGTCGGTGGTAATGGCACAATCGGGAATTTGTTTCCGGATCTGGTGCACCCGGTCGAGGTAATATTCACGCGTGTACCGGCGGTTCATTAGACCCAGCATACGATTGCTGCCCGATTGCAGCGGCAGGTGAATGCAGCGGCAGAGGTTCGGATGTTCTGCGATTACGCGAATCAGTTCATCCGAAAGATCCTTGGGATGCGATGTTGCGAAACGCACGCGCAGCAGGGGATCTATGCCGGCTACGCGAGCCAGCAGGCCGGGGAAATTCAGGCTTCCGCTTTCCGAAGCCCAACGATAACTATTCACATTTTGCCCCAGCAGCGTGACTTCCCGGTAACCCTGCGCAAACAGATCGCGGGCTTCGTTAAGGATGGTCTGCGGATCACGGCTGCGCTCTTTCCCGCGTGTATAAGGTACAACGCAGTAGGAACAAAAATTCTGACAGCCCCGCATAATGGAAATGAAGGCGGTCACCCCGTCCGATAAGGCACGTACCGGTTGAATATCAGCGTAGGTTTCTTCGGTGGAAAGAAGGACGTTGATGCCCTTGTGCCCGGCACGAAGTCCATCCAAAAGCAGTGGCAGATCGCGGTAAGCATCCGGGCCGACAATCAGGTCGATGAATTTTTTTTCTTCCAGTAAGGTTTCTTTCATCCGTTCAGCCATGCAGCCCAGCACTCCAATGATCAGGTCTGGGTTCTTTTTTTTAAGCGAAGCCAGGGCTTGCAAACGATGAAGCACCCGCTGCTCGGCGTTGTCACGAATCGAGCAGGTATTCAGTAGTATCAGGTCGGCCTCCTCTATATGATCTGTTACCTTATAGGCATGCGCAGCAAGCACGGAAAGTACAATCTCGGTATCCGAGAAGTTCATCTGGCAGCCATAGGTTTCGGTAAATACGCGGAGCATGGGTTTCCTGCATTGGGGCTGCGAAGGTACGAAAATTATGCACGGGCATCGCCGGGAGGTGATCGGAGTAGCGGGAAAACAGGCAAAAAAAAATTTTTTTCTTTTTCGATGAGACCGCTGCTTTTGTTGCTGAACACACATTATAATAGCAACGAGGCCTGTTAATCTTATCCTAATTCGACCCTGTAGTGAATTTTTTTATTGTAACATTTCTTATTAATTGCGTTACTTTGCAAAAAATTTCCAGCCTTTTATCACAGATTCAAACGAGGTTACGATTCTGGAAACCTTAACCAGCCTGTGAATGGAGAAGCTCTACCGGCTGGCGTTTTTTGCACCCCTCGTCGGATCAACCGATCGGGAAAGGTTCATTAAAAAAATTGCGCATGGCAAAAAATCTAGTTATCGTTGAGTCTCCCGCCAAGGCAAAAACCATCGAAGGTTTTCTCGGGAAGGATTATCTTGTAAAATCCAGCTTTGGTCACGTGCGGGATCTCTCTAAAGCAACACTGAGCATCGACATTGAGCACAACTTTATGCCCAGGTACGAAGTGCCGGCCGATAAAAAGAAAGTCATTGACGAGTTAAAGAAAGAAGCCAAGAAGGCCGACGTCATCTGGTTGGCCTCTGATGAGGACCGCGAAGGAGAAGCCATCGCCTGGCACCTGGCCGAGTCTTTATCGCTGGACCCTGCAAAAACAAAACGTATCGTTTTTCACGAAATCACCAAGTCCGCCATCACGGAAGCAATAGAGCATCCCCGGCTGATCGATCAGAACCTGGTCAATGCGCAGCAGGCGCGCCGTGTGCTCGATCGTTTGGTGGGATATGAACTTTCGCCCCTCTTGTGGAAAAAGGTGAAGCCGGCCTTGTCCGCCGGTCGCGTTCAATCGGTCGCCGTGCGGCTGATTGTTGAGCGGGAAAACGAAATCCGTGAATTTCTCTCCAACTCATACTTCAAGATTACGGCACTGTTTGATGTTGAAAAAGACGATAAAACCTACGCGCTAAAAGCTGAAATTCCAGCGAAAATTCAAACGATGGAAGAAGCTGAAGCCATCCTGGAGAAGGCGCTCAAGGCTTCATTCGCCATCGAAGAAATAAAAACCGTACCGGGTCGCAAGTCGCCCTCACCGCCCTTTACAACCTCAACGCTCCAACAGGAAGCCAGCCGAAAACTCAGCTTTTCCGTGGCCAAAACCATGATGATCGCGCAGCAGCTTTATGAAAGCGGAAAGATTACCTATATGCGTACCGACTCGGTGAACCTCTCCAACCTGGCGCTGTCTATGGCCAGGGAAGAAATTACCCGCGCCTTTGGAGAGAACTATGTCAAAACCCGCAATTATACCACGAAATCCAAAGGCGCCCAGGAAGCGCACGAAGCCATCCGCCCCACCTATCTCAATAGTCCGGAAATTAAAGGTACTGCGGATCAGCGCAAACTTTACGACCTGATCTGGAAACGTACCATCGCCTCCCAAATGAGTGATGCCCAGCTCGAAAAAACGACCGTGAACATCAACGGCTCGGGTATACGCGAAAACTTTGTGGCCAATGGCGAGGTGCTCACTTTTGACGGTTTTTTAAAAGTGTACCTGGAATCTTCCGACGATGAAGATGATGAAATCCAGAAAGGCTCATTACCGCCGTTGACCGTCGGGCAGGCGCTGCAGTACCGGGATGTAATGGCTACTGAAAAATACACCCAACATCCGCCCCGCTATACGGAAGCCAGTCTTGTAAAGAAACTCGAAGAACTGGGTATTGGCCGTCCTTCAACCTACGCACCGATTATCAGCACCATTCAGAAACGCCAGTATGTCGTCCTGGAAACACGCGATGGCGTGAAACGCGATTACAAAGTGCTGTCGCTAAAAAACAACAAAGTTCATCACGAAGTTAAACAGGAAATCACCGGCTACGAGAAATCGAAACTTTTCCCTACCGATATCGGCAGCCTCGTGAACAGCTTCCTGGTCCAGCATTTTCTCAATGTATTGGATTATAACTTTACGGCCAGCGTTGAAAAGAAATTTGACGAAGTTGCCCAGGGTGAACTGATTTGGAGCGAAATGATTCGTGAGTTCTACGGCCCATTCCACGCACAGGTTAGCACAACCCAGGAAACCTCGAAGAAAGTGAGTGGTGAAAAACTGCTGGGTGTCGATCCGGTTAGCGGAAAGAACGTGTTTGTTAAGATCGGACGGTATGGCCCTATGGTGCAGATCGGGGAGACCGATAGTGATGAAAAGCCTCGTTTTGCCGGACTTTTAAAAAATCAAAGTATTGAAACGATTTCGCTGGAGGAAGCCCTTTCCCTGTTCTCTTTCCCGAGATTGGTCGGCCTCTATAAAGATAAGGAAGTCCAGGTTTCGATTGGACGATTCGGCCCGTATGTCAAATATGACGGGGCTTTTTATTCCCTGAAAAAGACGGATAACCCGTTGGATGTTACCCTGGAACGAGCCATCGAGGTGATGGACGAAAAGATTCTGGCCGAAAAGAATAAACTGATTCGCGAGTTTGCCGAAAATCCCGACGTTAAAGTGCTCAACGGCCGCTGGGGACCCTACATAGCCATCGCCAAGGTGAACTATAAGATTCCCCGGGGCACAGAACCGGCCTCGCTCACACTGGAAGACTGTCTTCGCATTGCAAAGGAGGCTGGCGAAGCTGAGGATAAGCCCAAAAAAGCAAAGCGCAAGACGAAGTGAACCATTGAGGATAATGTTACCTAAACACATGAGCAATGGACATCTCCATCTATTTTAGTCCGGTCGATGATTTCTGCCGGCTGGATGAAATCTGGTTCGACGGAAGTCGCCTGGGAGCAATGATCAATGGACATTTCGAAGAAGGTCATTTCCCGGAAGTGGAAGGGATGGACATCGCCCTCATCGGCGTTTGCGAAGACCGCCACAGCGTGAATAATTTCGGCTGCAGCGAAGCCCCTGACTGGGTTCGCAAATATTTCTACCGTTTGTATCAGGGTCAGTATCCGGTGAAAATTGCCGATCTTGGCAACATCCGCCGGGGCGATCGCGTCGAGGATACGTATTTCGCCTTGCGCAATGTTGTAGCCTACCTGCTGGGCATGAACATCGTACCGGTGATCCTGGGCGGCAGTCAGGATCTGACCTACGCCAACTACCTGGCCTATGAATCGATGGGCAAGATCATCAACATCGTGTCCGTCGATAATCGCTTCGATCTCGGAAACAGCCCGGAAGTACTGGGGTCCAACGCTTATCTGAGCAGCATTATCATGCATCAGCCGAATTTCCTCTTTAATTACACCAATATCGGATTCCAAACCTATTTTGTCGAGAATGAGGCGGTAAGTCTGATGAAGAAGTTATATTTCGATGCGTATCGCCTGGGATTGGTTCAGTCCGACATAGAGGAGGTGGAGCCCATGGTTCGCAACGCCGATCTCCTTTCGGTAGATATTTCCGCGGTGCGTCAGTCCGACGCGCCCGGCAACGCGAATTCAACCCCCAATGGGTTTTATGGCGAAGAACTTTGCCGCATCATGCGTTATGCCGGTATGAGCGACAAACTTTCCTCCCTGGGTCTCTATGAAATCAATCCGCGTTTCGATCAGAACGGGCAAACCGCCCACCTGGCAGCGCAGATGCTCTGGTATTTCGTCGACGGTTTCTATAACCGAAAGAAAGATTATCCACTGAACGATAAGGAAGAGTACCTGAAATTTCATGTCGCCCTCAAGAAACTGGAAGATCAGATCGTTTTTTACAAAAGCAAGAAAACAGATCGCTGGTGGATGGAAGTGCCCTGCCCAACCAATTTGCTTTCCAAGTTTGAGCGCCACTACCTGGTGCCATGCTCCTACAAAGATTATCAGACAGCCTGTGAGGAAGACATTCCCGATCGCTGGTGGCAAGCCTATCAGAAAATTATGTAACCTTTTTGTCAGCGACGTATTATTGGACTGTGAACGATCGCAGCCCGTTCGGTTTTTTTATTTTCGGTTGATTTCCGGAAGTTACTTATAAACAGTAATTTCCGGTTTTTTTTTGACCTTCAACGAAATATTTTCATATTCATTGCTGCTTTTTGTTCTTTTTTTGAGGAATTGATTATTTTTGTAGGATTGAAACCTTAAGTCCGGGGATGGAGTATAAGGTTCAATTTTGAGGGGTTGATAGGGGTTTACATCAGGTAAATCATAGTTTTAACGGTTTTTTATGAAAAATGAGACCTGTTTTATGAACAGGTACTTGTTAATATTAAAAATTATGTGTTACTTTACCGCGATTTTCGCGGAATCTAAAACAATTACCTATGAAGAGGACTTTTACTGCACTTGTTTTTATCTTTCTTAGCCTGTTCGCCTTTGCGCAGCAGGAAGCGCAGTTTACCCAGTATATGTTTTCTAACATGGCGGTTAATCCAGGCTACGCTGGGATTAACAAACAGATCTGTATCAATACCATGTTCCGTCAGCAGTGGACGGGTTTCGAAGATCCCTATGGAAATCACGGCGCACCTCAAACCATCCTGCTTACGGTCGACGCTCCGATCCGCGTATTACGTGGAGGAATTGGCGTTACGGTAATTAAAGACAAACTGGGTTTTGAAGACAACATCGGCGCTCGTTTAGCGTATGCCTATCATCAGCCGATTGGCGGTGGTATTCTGGGCATTGGTCTTCAGGCCGGCTTTCTCAACAAAACCATTGACTTCTCCGGATTTCATCCCATTGACGTGGATGATCCTTTGTTGCTGAGCCAGGATAAGCAATCCTGTATGGCCATTGATCTTACCCTGGGCGCTTTCTATAACCTGCCGGGGAAAGCCTATGTGGGCTTAAGCTCAACACAGTTAATTCAAAGTAAACTGAAAATTGACGGACTGAGCGATGAGTCACGTTTAAAAAGAACCTACTTCCTGACGGGCGGGTATCATTGGACCATCCCCAACGCCCCCGATTGGGAACTCAGCCCGTACCTGATGGTGAAAACCGATTTTGCTTCGGCACAATATGATATTACGGCCATGGCGAAATGGAGAAACATGATCTGGGGCGGCGTTTCGTATCGTTATCAGGATGCCGTGGCAATTTTATTGGGCGCCTATCCGTTTAACTCTCCGAACATGAGCCCGGCCCTGGCCAATCTGCGGATTGGTTATTCATACGATATTACCACCTCGGCCTTGGGTGCAAGCGGCCGTAGCAGCGGAACCCACGAAGTTATGTTAGGCTATTGCTTTAAAATTGAGATTCCTCAGCACGTAACAAAATATATCAACACGAGATTTTTGTAATTTTTTGAAACATCTGTGGCCACTGTGACGTTAAAAGAAAGATTATCCGCAAAGACCAACCACAATCATTAGCTATGTCGATCAAATCAAAGGGAAATATGAAGAAATTACTGGTAATCATGGCCGCATTCCTTGCAGCAGGAATTACAGGCTGTCAGACCGGTGGTAACGGCGAACTCATCGGCGTTCAGGGCCGGGAAGGTTTTTATCAGCCCACCCCTTACGGGATGTTGTTTATTCCTCCCGGAACCTACCAAATGGGTAACAACGACCAGGATGTTCCATACGCAATGACCTCAATGACCAAAACGGTTACCCTGCAGGCCTTTTATATGGACGAAACCGAAATCACCAACAACGAGTACCGCCAGTTTGTTTTCTGGGTGCGCGACTCCCTGGCACGTGAACTGCTGGGATCGAATGTGCCTGAAGATTGGTGGATTGAAGAAGACCAATGGGGCGAACCCCTGGATCCTCACAAGTTGAATTGGGAAACCCGTCTGGACTGGACCCGTCTTGATCAGGATGAATGGACCGCCCTCGATCCGATGATGATGCCCGAGCATGAGCGTTATTTCCGTCGTAAAGAGGTGGATACCCGTAAACTGAATTATGTCTATTTCTGGGTGGATTATAAAGCCGCTGCCCGGAAAGACTTCTCCCAGGAAGCGATTGCTGTGCAGGATCAGGCCGACCACGACCTTTCCTCCCTGGCCAACCGCCCCCAGGGTGTAAAAGACCGTTCGGTATTCCTGAAGAAAGATGTTATTAATGTGTATCCCGACACCCTTTGCTGGATTCACGACTATACCTATTCTTTCAACGAACCGATGGCACAGTCTTATTTTGTTCACCCGGCCTACGATAATTATCCCTTGGTGGGTGTTAGCTGGACGCAAGCCCGCGCCTTCTGCATCTGGAGGTCGGAGCAATACAATGATTATCGCGAAAGCATGGGTGATATTCGTGTAAACGATTTCCGCCTCCCCACCGAAAGTGAATGGGAATGGGCAGCGCGCGGCGGACTCGACCTGAGCGTTTATCCCTGGGGTAGCCCCTACATTCGTAACAGTAATGGCTGCTTCCTCGGAAACTACAAGCCCTTGCGTGGTAATTACATCGACGACGGTGGTATCCACACTCTTATCGTGGCCCACTACGCCCCCAATGATTATGGCCTGTATGATATGGCTGGTAACGTGGCCGAGTGGTGCGCCGATGCCTATGACGAATCGGCTCCGAACTTCGCCCACGACCTTAACATGAACTACTCCTACGAAGCTAAAAAATCGGATTCTGAAGTAATGAAGCGTAAAACAATTCGCGGTGGATCCTGGAAAGATATCGGATATTACATGCAGAATGGAACCCGTACCTATGAATATCAGGATACTGCCAAATGTTACGTAGGCTTCAGGTGTGTACAGACTTACCTCGGACGGCACATTGATGACGGCGCCTCTTCCTCCAATGTGTATAAATAATAATGTATCATTGCAGTCAAATCAACCAAAATAATCAACCAAACCATTCACTTTAATTTTTTCAAATTATGGGAATCAATAATTTAGTTAAGAGTAAGGGGTACAAAAATTTCATGTCAAAGCTCTATGGATGGGGCGCTTCCGTTGTAATTCTGGGAGCCTTGTTCAAAATTAACCACTATCCGGGCGCCAACCTGATGCTTATTTGCGGTATGGGAACAGAAGCGATCATTTTCTTCTTTTCGGCTTTCGAACCATTGCACGTTGAATATAAATGGGATCTCGTTTATCCTGAACTCGCTGGTATGGAAGATCTGGAGCATGATACCAAGGGTGGAAAGAAAAAGAGCCTGACCGTTACCCAGGAACTCGATAAAATGCTGGAGGAGGCTAAGATAGGACCAGAGTTAATCGCCAGCCTGGGCGCTGGAATGAAGAATCTGGGCGATAATGCAAACAAACTCTCGGGTGTTGCTGACGCTGCGGTCGCTACCGACGGTTATGTGAGCAACCTGAACACCGCGGCCGGTTCCGTGAAGAACCTGTCCGAAGTTTATGTGAAAACAGCCAATGTGCTGGAACGCGATATTCAGAATGCTGAATTGCATTCCGCCAGCATGAAAAGTGCAGCTGAATCAGCGAACAACCTCGCCGGCTCCTACAGCAAAGTGGCCGCTTCTATTAACGAAGACGTGACCGCTACCGAAGAATATGTAAACAATATTAAGTTTGCTTCCCAATCAGCTCATAAACTGGCTGAACAATATGCAAAATCGGCGGAGTCTTTGACCAAATCGGCCGAAGCTATTGACTTCTCTGGCGTTGATGGAAAAAATTATGGCGAACAAATCCAGCGCATTTCAAAGAGCCTTTCAGAACTCAATACCATTTACGAACTGCAGCTCAAGAGTACATCCGATCAGCTTGATAAGACCAACAAGATGAAAGAAACCATGGAATCCTTCCTGGGCAACCTCAACGACAGTGTTGAGTATACCGCCAACTACAAGGATCAGGTTGCGAATCTGGCGAAGAATGTTGCCGCCTTGAATCAGATCTATGGCAATATGCTTACCGCTATGAACTACAGCAACAACAAATAATTCATTGAAGGTCAAACGAAAATAGAGCTGAAAAACTATGGGTGCAACTAATTGTCCGGAAACGCCCCGGCAACGAATGATCGGGATGATGTATCTGGTTTTGACGGCAATGTTGGCTCTCAACGTATCAAAAGATATTCTTGATTCATTTTTGATTGTTAACGAGTCCCTCGTCATTACCAATGAAAACTTTGCTAAAAAAATGGACGGGACCTATGCAAACTTTGAAAAGCAGTATACGCTGAACAAAGCAAAGGTCGAACCCTTCTGGAAAAAAGCACAGCAGGCAAAAAAATATGCAGATGATCTCATCTCATATATCAACCTGGTGAAGGCTACCGCCATTTCAAAACAATCTGAACTTCCTGTAGAACAATGTGATACCATCGATTTGCGCCTGGTAGACGGACGCGATGGTTATGACATTCCGACCCATTATCTGATCGGTGAATCGCAAGATGGTTCAGCAGGTGAAGCACGCAAAATCAAAGAAAAAATTCTTGAGTTTAAGAAAAACATGATCAATCTGCTCGATCCTAAGTTCCGTAAGAATATCGAGCAGAATATTGGTCTTAATGTGGAAGGTCCCTTCTATGATGCCGATCACGCAGAACAGAATTGGGAAATCCACAACTTCTATCACACTATCCTCGCGGCCGATGTCGTTATTTTTAATAAACTGATCGCTGAGGTGAAAAACGCTGAGTTTGACGTCGTTTCGCAATTGTATTCCGAAGTGAATCTGGAAGACTTCAAGTTCGACCAGATTTCGGCCAAAGTGGTTCCCAAAAGCAATTATGTGCTCACGGGCGAAAGCTTTGAGGCCGATATTTTTGTAGCCGCTTTGGATACTAAGCAGACCCCTTTAATCGAGATCGGAAGTAACGTCGATACCAATACCTGTCAGATTATGGGGACCGCAACAAAAGTCGAAGGCGTGGGCGGTGTTGGTAAACTCAAACAACCGGCCGGCGCCCCCGGTGTTCGTACCTATGGTGGTGTTATCTCGGTTACAGCGCCTTCGGGTGGTGTGAAAAAGTACCCCTTTAAGGGTGAATACGTAGTGGCAGCGCCTAGCGCAACCATTTCGCCGACCAAAATGAACGTGTTTTACATTGGGGTTGATAACCCGGTTTCGATCTCTGTTCCAGGGGTTCCCAATGAAAAAGTGTTCCCCAGTATCACCGGCGGTGGTGGCTCCATTACCCGCACCGGAAACGGCATGTACAATGTTAAAGTAAGTACAGTGGGAACCTGCAAAGTGACCGTGATGGCGGATATGAACGGCACCAAGAAATCAATGGGCGGTATGGAATTTCGCGTGAAGAAAGTACCCGATCCCGTGGCTTACATCGGTGGCGTGAAAAGCGGTCCGATCAGCAAGGGCGTTCTCGGCGCTTCCTGCCTGATCCCACGTATGGATAACTTTGACTTCGACCTGAATTTCCGTATCACCTCGTTCAGCTTTACCATGAATATGGGCGGTGACCTTGTTACCCGCACAGCAACCGGTAACTGCCTGTCGCAGGATATGAAAAACATGGTTTCAAAAGCCGGACGTGGTCAAAAGATTTACATCGAAGATATTAAGGCGGTGGGTCCGGATGGCACCCAGCGTACCTTAGGAACCTTGAATCTTAAAGTACAATAATAATCCTATCAAAGGAGGTTATATGAAAAAGTTGATTGTTCTGTTCCTTGGTTTTGCACTGCTCGGCAGTGTTAAAGGACAGGTAAATGGCCAGAACAACCTCGGTACCCCGCCCCTGGATGGCGTCTATCACAAGCATCATATTGTGAATCGTCAGCCCGTTCCTTATGAACACTTGCGCGAGGCCGATGTGATGTGGACCAAGAGGATTTGGCGTGTTATTGATATGCGTCAGAAAATTAACCTCCCCCTGTATTATCCGCTGGTACGCCAGGCCGGACGTCAGAGCCTGATGCAGGTGATCTACGACGGTGTTAAGGAAGGTACCCTGACCGCTTACGGTACGGAGAATGATGAGTTTCTAACTACCATTTCCCTGACCGAGTTGATGAAACAACTGGATAAAGAGCGTAAAGTGACCCTTCAGCGGAATGAGCCACCGTACGATGAGTACGATAGTATCATCCCTGAGCCCTTCAACGTGGCCGACGTTTACATGGTTCGTGTGAAGGAAGACTGGTTCTTC
>CAZPDS010000034.1:8861-11673 GCA_964585485.1 uncultured Bacteroidales bacterium | reverse complement strand
AGCGCTCCGTGATGGATGTTCGTATTATCGGACTCTGTCCTATTAAGGAGGAACTCGACGAGAATGGTGAATTCAAGGGATACAATCCCCTCTTCTGGGTGTACTTCCCCGAATGCCGCCCGCTGTTCGCCCGTATGGATGTCTTTAATCGCTGGAATGACGCCGAGCGCCGCTCTTTTGATGATGTTTTCTGGAAACGTATGTTTGGAAGCTATATCTACAAAGAGTCGAACGTTTACGACCGCCGTATTCAGGCCTATGCCAAATCCATGGACGGTTTGCTGGAAGCAGAGCGCATCAAAGACGAACTGTTTCGCGTTGAACACGACCTCTGGGAATACTAGAAATTGGTTTTATCGAAAAAACCCCGGCCGTTGCCGGGGTTTTTTTGTTCCCGGTCGCGAAATTTGGCGGGGTGATCAGAGTTCTGTAATTTTACACATCCAGCATGGCGTATAATTTTTTCGAAACACCGGTTGAGTATGTAAAAGGCGTTGGCCCCGCAAGGGCCGAAATGCTGAAGAAAGAGCTAAACGTTTTTACCTTTGGCGACTTGCTGGCGTATTACCCGTTTCGTTACGTGGATCGAAGCCAGTTCTACAAAGCCGCCGAGGTGAATGAGAATCTTCCCTATGTTCAGCTGAAGGGAAAAATCATCAATGTTCAGTCGCACGGCGGAAAGCGAACCATTCGAATGAATGCCACTTTCGTTGATGAGACCGGTGAGATCGACCTGGTCTGGTTTAACGGTTTTAAGTGGATACGGGAAAAACTGGAATCGGCCCGGGAATTTATCGTTTTTGGAAAACCTAGCGTGTTCAACCGCCGGATAAATATGGCCCACCCCGATCTCGAAGATGCGGAAAAAGCTGAAAGTGTTCCGGTCAGCGCTGCCCTACAGCCGTATTATTCAAGTACGGAGAAGCTGAAATCGCGTGGGTTAGACAGCAAGGGGCTCGAAAGAATCATGAAAAACCTGGTGGTTTCGGCGCGCGGAAACATAACGGAAACATTACCTTCTGAACTAATACAGCAATTAAAGGTAGTATCGAGGGAAGAGGCTGTCCTCCACATACACTTCCCGGAGAATAATGACAACCTTCAACGCGCGCTGAAGCGCTTAAAATTCGAAGAGTTGTTCTTTATTCAGCTACGGCTCCTCCAGATGAAGTTTATTCGCATGAATAAACCCAATGGCTTTTCTTTTAAAATTGTCGGGCATCACCTGAACACTTTTTTTAAGGAGCATCTTCCGTTTGAATTGACAAGCGCGCAAAAGCGCGTCATCAAGGAAATTCGGAGCGATATGGGGTCGGGGAATCAGATGAATCGGTTGCTGCAGGGTGACGTGGGCTCGGGAAAGACCATGGTGGCCCTGATGTCAATGTTAATTGCTATTGACAACGGGTTTCAGGCCTGTATGATGGCGCCCACGGAAATCCTTTCTAATCAACATTACGAAAACATCCGGAAAATGGTGGCTCCCCTGGGGTTGCAGGTGGCCTTGCTGACCGGCAGCACGCGCGCCGCTGAACGCCGGAAACTGCATGCAGCCTTGCTCGATGGAAGTCTGCCCATACTTATTGGAACCCACGCCCTGATTGAAGATACGGTACAGTTCCACAAACTCGGGCTGGTGGTAATTGATGAACAACATCGCTTTGGAGTGGCCCAGCGGGCGCGGCTTTGGGAGAAATCTCAAAACATTCCGCCGCATATTCTTGTGATGACCGCGACGCCCATTCCGCGAACCTTGGCGATGACCCTCTACGGCGACCTTGATGTATCCGTGATTGACGAGCTCCCGCCAGGCCGCGTGCCGGTTAAGACCTATCACTATTTCGATTCCGCACGCCTGAAGGTGTTCGGTTTTATCCAAAAGATGATTGATGCAGGACGCCAGGTTTTCGTGGTGTATCCATTAATTCGGGAGTCGGAAACCCTCGACCTGAAAGATCTGATGGACGGATACGACAGCATTTGCCGAACCTTTCCGGCACCCCGCTATGCCGTGAGCATCGTACATGGAAAAATGAAAGCGGCCGACAAGGAATTCGAGATGCAGCGCTTCGTTCGCGGCGAAACTCACATCATGGTCGCCACGACTGTAATTGAAGTGGGCGTTGATATTCCCAACGCCAGCGTGATGGTTATTGAAAACGCCGAACGTTTTGGGCTGTCACAACTTCATCAATTACGGGGACGCGTGGGTCGCGGTGCCGATCAGTCGTACTGTATTCTGATGTCGGGCAACAAACTCTCCAGCGACGGCCGGGTGAGGATTAAAACCATGGTGGATACAACGGATGGGTTTCAAATTGCCGAAACCGACCTCCGGCTGCGTGGACCCGGCGATATTCAAGGTTTGCAGCAAAGCGGCCTGGTCGACCTGAAGTTGGCTGATATTGTCAAAGATGAACGCATTCTCGTGTTTGCCAGGGAACTGGCTATTTCTATCCTGAAGGACGACCCGGACCTGCAGAAGCCTTCCAACAAGGTGTTGGCTGACCAGTTGCAGCGTATCCGACGTCAAATTGGCGATTGGGGACGAATCAGCTAATCTGGTCGTGTCGTAAGAAAGCATCCATCCGAAATTCGTACCTTTGTATTTTATTATTTGTATCCTTATGAAAATTTCCTATAACTGGCTGTTATATTATTTTGAGGCCTTGCCTGAACCCCGGGAACTCTCGTTACTGTTGACCGATTGCGGTCTGGAAGTTGAGTCCCTCGAATCGTTTCAATCTGTTCCGGGCGGTTTGCAGGGTGTAGTTATTGGCCACGTGGTAAGTTGCGAGAAGCATCCCAATGC
>CAZPDS010000034.1:0-8851 GCA_964585485.1 uncultured Bacteroidales bacterium | reverse complement strand
TATTACTAAGGTAGATGTTGGACAGGCTGCACCGTTGTCGATCGTTTGCGGGGCGCCGAATGTAGCCACCGGACAAAAAGTTTTGGTAGCCACCGTGGGAACCCGTGTTACAACGGCCAAGGGCGAGTTCGTGATTCAAAAGGCTAAACTCAGGGGAGAACTCTCCGAAGGGATGATTTGCGCCGAGGATGAACTGGGGCTCGGAACTTCCCACGCCGGCATCATGATATTGCCGGAAGATGCCCCAATAGGTATGCCCGCGAAAGAATATTTTAAAGTCGAAGAAGATAATGTCTTTGAAATCGGACTCACGCCCAACCGGAGTGATGCAACCTCACATCTGGGTGTTGCACGCGATATTCAGGCCGTGATCAACAGCCGGGAAACTTCAGTCGATAAGCACATCGCGCTGAAAATTCCATCGGTAGAACTGTTTAAAACAGATACAACTTCACGCCCGATTCCCGTGACCCTGGCTGATCCGCTGGCTTGTCCGCGCTATTCCGGCCTCACCATCAGCGGCATTACGGTGGGCGATTCTCCGGACTGGTTGAAGAATAAGCTTAAAGCCATTGGCTTGCGACCTATCAATAATATTGTTGATATTACCAACTTTGTTCTGTTCGAAACGGGGCAACCCTTGCACGCTTTTGATGCGGATAAAATTTCCGGACAGCAAATCATCGTGAAAAAAATGCCGGCGGGTACGATCTTTACCACGCTCGACGGGGTCCAGCGAACACTGAACGCAGACGATCTCATGATTTGCAACGCCGAGGAACCTATGTGCATGGCAGGTGTTTTTGGCGGAGAAAAATCGGGCGTTACGGCCGCAACGACCAGCATCTTTCTGGAGTCCGCTTGTTTTGATCCGGCTACGATCCGGAAAACATCCAAAACCCACAATCTCAAGACAGATGCCGCTTTCCGCTACGAACGGGGAACCGACATCAACGCGACACTCTTTGCCCTTAAGCGCGCGGCTCTTTTGATCCAGGAATGGGCTGGAGGTCAGGTTACCTCCACTATTGTGGATGAATGCCCCGGAAATACCAGCCGAAAAAAAGTGGAACTCACCTACGCCGGATTAAACCGCCTCACAGGGAAGATGATGGATCCTGTCCTTGTGAAAAATATTTTGAAGAACCTTGATATTACCATTACTTCGGAAACGTCCGGGAGCCTGCACCTTGAAATACCCACCTCAAAGGTCGATGTAACCCGCGAGGCCGACGTGGTGGAGGAAGTGTTGCGCATCTACGGGTACGGCAATATTGAGCTACCTGACTACCTGAGATCCAGCCTGAGCTATTCCGCAAAGCCGGACCCGGAGCGGGTTCGGGCCACCCTCTCGGATCTTTTGTCCGGACACGGATACCATGAAATCCTCACCAATTCCTTAACAGCGGCGGCATACTCCGAAAATTTCCCGCAGGATTTCCCCCCGGCGAACAACGTCGGCATTCTTAATCCACTGAGTAAAGAGTTAAACGTAATGCGGCGCACCCTCCTGTTCAGCGGATTGGAAGTTCTGGCGTACAACCAAAACAGGAAAGCACAGGACCTCAAGTGTTATGAGTTTGGGAAAATGTATTCCTATGATCCGAAGCAAGATTCCGGATTGAAGAGGTATCACGAATCGACTGGCCTTGCATTGTTTATGGCCGGCAACACCCACACCGAACATTGGCGGGAGAAAGTTCGTCCGTCCACACTGTTTGATCTCAAAGCGGATGTGGAACTCCTTTTTCAGCGCACCGGTCTTGATCTTCGCTCATTGGAACTGCAGGCGACTGAAAGTGAAACGCTGACCAACGCACAGCAGATGAAAGTTCAGGAACATACACTTTGTGTGTTTGGACAAGTACATCCGAAGCTGATGAAATACATGGAACTTAAATCACCGACCTTCTACGCCTGCATTTATTGGGAGGAACTTATGGGTGTTTTGCGCGGGCAAAATGTTCAATCGCACGAGATTCCGAAGTTTCCGGCGGTACGTCGGGATCTGGCCCTGCTCCTCGGACCGGAGGTTAATTGGGCAAAAATCGAAAGTCTTGCGTATGAAACCGCCGGAACCTTGCTTCGGGAAGTGAAACTTTTTGACATTTATACCGACGAAAAACTAATGGGCAAGCGCTCCTACGCCATTAGTTTTGTGCTGCAGGATAATGATAAAACCCTGACGGATGATGAGATTGAACGGGTCATGAACAAGTTGATCCGGGCTTTTGAAACCCAGCTGTCGGCAACCCTTAGGTAATCAACATTATGAGTATGCTGTTTAACGATATCATTTTTGGACCTGTTCGCAGCCGGAGGCTCGGGCTATCGCTGGGAATCAATGTGCTACCCGAACAATCCAAGTATTGCTCTTTCAATTGTGTTTACTGTGAGTGCGGATGGACGCAAACGTCGGTTCTCACGCCAGGCTCCTTCCACTCAAGAGATGATATCCGTAAAGCGCTGAGTGATCATTGCCGCACCATGGCGGAAGTGGGAATTAAACCCGATAGCCTGACCTTTGCCGGGAATGGAGAGCCCACGCTGCATCCGGATTTTCCCGGTATTATTGAGGATACCCTGGCGGTGCGCGACCAGTTTTTCCCGACAGCGCTGGTGACGGTACTCAGCAATTCAACCACACTGGATCGCCCGCAGGTTTTTGAGGCCCTCCGCAAGGTGAATAATATCATGAAGTTGGATGCGGGAACGGAAAAAACGTTCCGCTTGATAAACAAACCCCTTACGGGCGTCACCTTGATGAAAACAGTGGAAAACCTGGCCGCTTTTGGCGGAAAGGTGACCATTCAAACCCTTTTCATGAAGGCCCAGGTGAAATCAGAATGGATAGACAATACAAGTCCGGAGGAGGTGGAGGCCTGGCTAGGCCATCTGCAGCGCATCCGGCCGGCCGTGGTAATGATCTATCCCATTGATCGTCCGGCTCCCGACAATGATATTACGAAAGTCAGCACCTCCGAATTGCAGGAAATCGCGGCCAAGGTGGAAGCGCTGGGGCTGGCGGTGAAAATCTACGCATGAACGGCTGGGAGGAAAAGGATCATTTCCTGGTGAAGACCTTTGCGTTCAGCAATTTTGTGTACGCTTTCACGTTTATGACCCGGGTGGCGACCATGGCCGAAAAGATGGAGCATCATCCCTGGTGGGAAAAGTCGCATCACACGGTGATCATTCGCCTGACCACCACCACCGGCAACGAAAACTGTATTACCCAAAAGGATGTCGATAGAGCCGGAACCATTGATGAACTTTACGATAGTATGCAGAAAAGATGAAAATGCTCCACGACTATGAACCGCGCATTCTGCTGGCTTTGTGCGAATGCATGAAAGGCAATAAGAAAATTTCCGATTGGCTGTTGCAAAACGGATATCCGGAAATTGTGGCGTTTGCCAATGCCGTGCAATCAGATAAAGAGGCGCTGGAATGGTTGCTTAAAAGTACGACGCCTGGATTGGGCGTGCTGAGTAATGCGATTGACGGAGAACAGGATGCCTACAAATGGCTTCACAAGGCCGGCTTTGATTTGTATATCGTATTTGCGGATGCCTGTCAGAAAAAAGAGAAGGCCATTCAATGGCTGCGTGACCAGAATCTAAGGATTTTTCTCCGGCTGGCCGAATTGATCCACGAGGAACTGGAACAGCAGCGAAGAGATCTTTACAATCCGCACAAAATGTTCCGGCGTTAACTATTTTATCGTTAGAAAGGATGCTTTTCCGGTTCCGCACAGTTCGCAGCTGGCGGGTAAGAGGTCTGTAGCATACGTATAACCACAACGGGGACAAACGCTGTAGGAGAGGGGCAGGGTGCCGGTTTTGGTATCCAGCATCTTGATAGCGGCTTCATAGAATGCGGCATGGGCTTTCTCCGTTTCCATTGCATACTGCATTGCCGTGACGGCTTTTTTAGCGTTTTCAGCTTCGGCTTTTTGAATGTAGGATGGATACATGGAGTTAAACTCCGCAGATTCCCCTTTCAAAGAGGCCGCAAGGTTTTCGCGGGTTGTCTGTACGGTGAATTCAGGCACTACAACTTCCATCTCACCGCCCAGGGCACTTAGCGCTTCGGTGAGTTCTTTAGCGTGAATGTTTTCAGAAGCGGAAGCGGCTTCGAACAGGAGGGCGATAGCCGGCAGATTTTCTTCACGCGCTTTTTGAGCAAAGGCTTTGTATCGGGCGCTGGCCGTGGTTTCACCGGTAATAGCGTTTTTTAAGTTCAACACCGTTTCAGGGCTGGATTGCGGATTTTCAACACCCGAACCTTCATTCAGCATGATGTCGTAAACAAGCGATCCCCCAAGGAAGCCTGTGTAGGAGACCAGTCCGGCCCCGGCCAGATAAAGAACAAAAACCAGCCACTTCAAAGGGCCCTGATCTTTTTTCATACCCATTAATACGATACGTATGACCAATGCGCCCAGCATAGTAAACATGGTGGCTTTGGCCCAGCATTCATGAATTTCTTTATGCTCGCCGGCCGTGCCGATAAGTTCTTTCGAGAAATATTCCCCGCTAAAATAAGCGGCGAAAGCTGATACCGTTCCGAGTATCATGAGCCAGAAGCCGGCTTTCGAAAGGCATTTTTCTTTTCTGAAAAATAAAGAAAAGAGGTCGAATAAAAAGCCGACTAAAATCAGGGCGATGGGAAAATGAACCGAAAGGGGGTGTAAATGATCTGTAAGCATAAGGAGTGGTTTTTGGTCAGGTAAAGTTAAAAAAAAACCGGAACGATTGTCCCGGTTTTTTTTAAGTCATGCTGATCATCCGCATTTGGAATATCCGCAACTATTGCAGGACAAGCAGCCCTCCTTGTACACCAGTCCTTTGGGATCTCCGCAGGATGGGCATTTGGTGTCGACAGCGACGGTTCCATCCGGAATGAATTTCTTTAGCGCACGCACTACACCGTTTTTCCAGGTGTTGATGTTTTCGGAATTCAGGCGGAGTTTTGAGATCAGATCCACCACGTAGATGATGGGCATACCGTGACGAAGAATGCCCGAAATCAGTTTGGCGTAATTCCAGTATTCTTCACTAAACGTACGCGAAAGACCCTCCAGTGTTACTTTGTAGCCTTGTTTATCTTCGAACTGGAAATCGTAACGGGTCTTGAAGGGATCCTGATCGTCCTTGTTTTTGATAACATACCCTTTGGTAACATGAGGTGGCAGATAGAAATCTTCGGCTTTCCCTGTGAAAATTTCGTAAGGTTTGCCTTTTAGTACACCCACAACAGCAATCCATTTTTCGTAGTCGTTCTGGAAGCGCACCACCTCGGCCTCGAGCTTTTTGGGGCGTTCCGGTGCGTGGGTTTCATGAATTTCGTTGGCGTCATCTTTTTTGGGTGTTTCGCTCACCAGCACTCCGGAGCGTGATCCGTCGCGGTAGATGGTGACACCCTTACAGCCGCTTTCCCAGGCGGTTTGATAGATTTGACTAACAAGATCTTCGGTGGTTTCGTTGGGAACATTCACGGTGACACTAATAGAATGATCCACCCACTTCTGAATAGCGCCCTGCATCTTAACTTTCGCTAACCAATCGATGTCGTTGGCGGTCGCTTTGTAGTAGGGCGATTTTTGAATGATGGGTTCCAGTTGCTCGTCGGAATAATTTTTTACCGCATCAACATCATAATTATTAATCTTTAACCACTTCAGGAATTTTGGATGGAAGACATTGTATTCCTCCCACGAGTCGCCCACTTCATCCGTAAAGGAAATAACCACATTTTTATCGTTGGGGTTGACTTTACGGCGGCGTTTGTAGTTAATCTTAAACGCCGGTTCGATGCCGGAGGTAGTTTGAGTGCAGATACTCACGCTGCCGGTGGGGGCAACGGTAAGCAGGGCAATGTTGCGGCGGCCGTATTTCACCATGTCTTCATAAACGGCCGGAGCGGCTTCGCGGATGCGCTGAATAAAGGGATTGTTCTTTTCGCGGTTCGCGTCGTACACCTTGAAGGCACCCCGCTCGCGGGCCAGGGTGGTGGAGGCGCGGTAGGCCTCAATCGCAAGGGTCTTGTGGACTTCAACCGAGAAATTCGTGGCCGTGTCGGAGCCGTAGCGGCAACCCAGCGCAGCAATCATATCGCCTTCGGCGGTAATCCCAACGCCCGTGCGGCGTCCCATCAGGGTTTTTTCGCGGATTTTTTCCCAGAGTTTCCGCTCGGTCCGCTTGGTTTCCTCATCCTCCGGATCGGAATTTACCTTTTCCAGAATTTTTTCAATCTTTTCGGATTCCAGATCAATGATGTCATCCATAATCCGCTGCGCATACTGTACATGTTCCGCAAACAAATCACTGTTGAAGTAAGCGTGTTCGGTAAATGGATTTTCTACATAACTATAGAGATTCAGCGCCAGCAGGCGGCAACTATCGTAAGGACATAGTGGAATTTCTCCGCAGGGATTGGTACTCACGGTTTTGAAACCAAGATCGGCGTAGCAATCGGGAACGGCTTCCCGTTCGATGGTGCTCCAGAACAGGATCCCGGGTTCGGCGGATTTCCATGCATTATGAATGATTTTATCCCACAAAGGCCGGGCGTCAATCTCTTGGGTGACGCGTGGATTGGTGGAACGTATCGGCCATTGTTGGGTGTACTTCCCGTTTTCAACAACCCCGCGCATAAACTCATCATCGAGTTTAACGGAGATGTTCGCACCTGTTACTTTGCCTTCTTCCATCTTGGCATCGATGAATTTCTCTACGTCCGGATGTTTGCTCGAAATGCTGAGCATCAGCGCACCCCGGCGGCCGTCCTGCGCCACTTCGCGGGTCGAATTGGAATACCGCTCCATAAAGGGAACAATCCCCGTGGAGGTTAAGGCGCTGTTTTTTACCGGACTGCCCAAGGGGCGGATATGGGACAAGTCGTGACCGACCCCTCCGCGGCGCTTCATTAATTGTACCTGCTCCTGATCCGTCTTGAGAATGGCACCATACGAGTCACCGTTTTCATCCGAACCAATAACAAAACAGTTCGATAATGACGAAACCTGAAAGTTGTTCCCGATGCCCGCCATCGGGCTGCCCTGGGGAATGATGTACCGGAAATGTTCCAGTAATCCAAAAATCGTGTCTTCACTTAAAGGATTGGGATACTTCTTTTCAATCCGTGCAATCTCACGGGCAATGCGCCGGTGCATATCGTCTGGCGTGCATTCAAACAAATGCCCGTCACTGTCTTTTAAGGCGTATTTGTTGATCCAGACATTGGCCGCCAGGGCATCCCCGCGGAAATATTCCACCGTCTTCTCAAAAGCTTCTTCATAGGAATACATCCGTTGTTCCGGAACAGGGGTTTGCTTAGGGGTCATATACGCTTGATTTACTTTTTGTTCTTCAATGGTTTCATTCTCGGGCAAACCGGGCCGGGTACGCTTCTCTAAAAGTTCCTGGTACGGACTTTTCCTCTTTATTTCAGTCGCAGGGACATTCTCCGGGAATAATTTATCTTCCATACAGATCAATTATTGGAATTTTAACGAATCATTAGTAATAAACAGTTGAAATTGCGGATGGTAGGACTTTGGCTCCCTCAATGCTTAGGGTTTGCTAAATTACCAAGAACAAAATCGCCGGACAAGCCCTCTTTGCTAAAGAAACGAACATTTTATCAACACATGGCTAAGTGTGTCGAAAGCAGGGAGTTGACGTATAAACACCTGGTTCAGGCATTTTTATACCACAAAAGCTTTTTCCCAAAACCAAGCGTATTGTCGGTCATTTTCAGATGATCCGGCTCGATACTCCATAGAGGGGTCGTCCCTATAAACGGAGCAGCATACGGAAATCTTTTGAGGTAAAGATGTTTAGCGATTTGAGCTTCTTTATCGGCTAATTCCTCTATGCTTCCCGAGAATTGTACACCCTGAAGCTTCCCAATAATCCGGGTTTCGAGGGCTATGGTTCCGGCGACTCGCTGATTTGTAAATACTTCGTTAATATGCCTGGTGTGTTTGTCGGAGGTTAAAATGAAGCGAAGTTTATCAACATCAAACACATAGAAGCAGGTGCAGCACCAGGGTTGCCCGCCATCGCTGGTCGCCAGGTTAAGAATATGATGGCGCTTCAGGAATTTCAGAATGCGGGAATCTATTACGTTCATGCTCAGGCGAAGGTTTGCAGATCATGCAGTTTTCGGTAAATACCGTTGGACTCCAACAATTGGGTGTGGTTTCCCCGTTCCACCAGCCTGCCGTTCTGAAGTACAATGATCTCATCGGCGAATTTTATCGTCGACAACCGATGCGCAATCACCACCGAAGTCCGGTTGCGCATGAGTTTTTCCAGGGCATCCTGCACCAGTCGCTCCGATTCCGTATCCAGGGCGGAGGTGGCCTCGTCGAGTATGAGAATGGGTGGGTTCCTGAGTACAGCCCGCGCAATGCTTAAGCGCTGGCGCTGCCCACCCGATAATTTTGTACCCCGATCCCCGATAAAGGTTTCGTAGCCCTCTTCCATGGCCATGATGAATTCATGCGCATTGGCTACCTTGGCGGCACTGATTACGGCTTCCTTGCTGGCATTCTCAAGCCCGAAGGCAATGTTGTTGAAAACCGTATCGTTAAACAAGATCGATTCCTGCGTCACAATGCCCATCAGCCCACGTAAGTGGTCAATGCGGTAATCGTTGATGTTCTGACCGTCAATATAGATGCCCCCCGAAACACAGTTGTAAAAGCGTGGAAGCAAATCCACCAGGGTCGATTTGCCGCCGCCCGACGGTCCTACGATGGCGATGGTCTTCCCTTTCTGAATACTCAGGTTGATCCCATCCAGCACAACTTCTCGTTCGTACGAAAAACTTACGTCCCGAT
>CAZPDS010000033.1:17740-28162 GCA_964585485.1 uncultured Bacteroidales bacterium | reverse complement strand
TTATCTGCCGGCGACGCTGGTCCTTACCATTCTTGTTTTTCTGCCTGCGCTTTTCAATGGCTTCACCAATTGGGATGATGATGTATATGTGCTGAACAACCCGCTGATCCGCGATTTTAGCTGGGACGGTATAAAGGCCCTGCTGTTTTCCTACACCGGATTGGGTGGCACGCGGCTTACCCTGCTGAATTTTCTACTCGATTACCAGTTGTTCGGGCTGAATCCATTCTTCTATCACCTTGAAAATGTCATTTTCCACCTGTTCAATGTAGCGCTGGTGTACTGGCTATTTCAGCGTCTTTTCAACCGTCCGCTGGTTTCCGCCCTTACGGCAGTATTATTCGCGGTGCACCCGATGCACGTGGAATCCGTGGCCTGGGTGGCGGAGCGTAAGGATGTGCTGTACACGTTTTTTTATTTGCTTTCACTGATCAGCTATCATCATTACTTGCAGCATCCAAAAAAATACCAGTACCTGCTGTATAGTTTTTTACTTTTCTTTTTGTCGTACCATGCCAAGCTTTCCGCGGCCAGTCTGCCGTTTATGCTGCTGGTGCTCGACTACTTGCGTCGTCGCAAACTGACTGGGCGGCTGGTTCTTGAGAAGCTGCCCTACCTGCTTTTTTTGTTGTACACCATGACGCGCATCTTCAGTTTTCACGAGGCGAGTGGCGGGAATTTTCATCACCTGACGGCTACCTTTGGTCTGCTGGACAAGGTTTTTCTGGCGGGCTTTTCGACGGCTTTTTACCTGTGGAATTTCATTGCGCCCTTCCGGCTGAGTTCGCTGCATCAGTATCCCCCGGCCAGCGGCGGGATGCTGCCGGCGGTGTATTATGTATTAACCATGGTGGTGGGCCTTATTGGCATCGGTCTGCTGTGGCTGGCCTGGAAGAAAAAGCTGTCGCGGGAAGTGGTGTTCGGCCTGCTGTTTTTTGCGGTGGGCATTGCCATGTACACGCATTTCGTCAACATCAAAGGCGTGGTGGTTGTAGCGGATCGTTACAGTTATTTGTCCTACATTGGGCTGGGCTTCCTGGCTGCATGGGGGTTCGAGCATTTTGTAAACAAGGCGGGAAGGCCTATGCGTCATGTGAGGACGGCGACATTTCTTGCGATTTTTGTGCTGTTGTCCTTCTCGGGGCTCTCTTTCCAGCGCAGCTTTGTCTGGAAAGATTCCTTTACCCTTTTCGGGGATGTGTTGCAGAAGGACCCCACGGTTTCATACGCCCACAACAACATTGGGATTGCTAAAAAAGACCTGGGGGATCTGCAGGGTGCTAAAGCGGCTTTTACGGAGGCTTTAAAGCTGGATCCCACGTCGGCCGTATATTATAACAACCGCGGGACGGTGGAAGCTATGATGACGGATTATAGCGCGGCCCTGGCCGATTTCGACCGGGCGATAGCGATCCGGCCTAATTACGATGAGGCCTTGTTCAACCGGGCCAAGGTACGCAAGAGTTTGGGTGATAACAACGGGGCGTTGGCGGATCTGGATCGTGCACTGGCTGTGCGCAAGGTTTTTCCGTTTGCCTACCTGGAACGTGCACAGGAGCGCTGGCGGCGGGGCGATGCGCAGGGAGCGCTGAGCGATTGCCTTCAGGCGCTAAAAGGAAAACCGGCGTTCCCGGAGGTTTTTTACCTGAGTGGCAACATAAAAAAGGAAACCGGAGATATGAGCGGGGCCATTTATGATTACACGAAGGTTTTGAAATTTCAGCCGGAGCATTATGAGGCGCTAAACAACCGCGCTTACTGTTACAATATGAGCGGGCAGTTTCAGCAGGCCCTCCAGGATTTGGATTACGCCCTGCAATTGAAGAAGGACTTTGCCGAGGCCCGCAACAACCGGGGTATTTCACTGGCCAATCTGCAGAATGTAAAAGCCGCGATGGCGGATTTTGATGAGGCGATCCGCCTGCAGCCTGATTATGTGGATGCTTTGATAAACCGTGGGAATGCGCGGGGCGTGCTGGGCGATTTTGAAGGTTCCGTTCGCGACTTTAATGCCGTGCTGGCCAAGCGTCCAGGGGATTCAGTGGCGATGATGAACCGGGGAAATTCGAAATACAATGCGGGTGACCAGCGCGGTGCCTGCAGCGATTGGCAGCAGGCGGCAGCGATGGGTTTTGCGCCGGCCGCCGACCTTTTGCGGGCTCATTGCCGTTAAAACAGGGCTCTGCTCAAGCTGATTATCCTCCCCCTTTTGGGGTATTTCTCAGTGAATTGAACCGTTTGATCGTGTGTGATTTAACAATTGTAGAAATAGTTACATTTATAATCAGTTTAAAAACACGCTGTTACATTATTTATTGACAATTTCACATTTTTTTTCCACCAAATTAACGTATCTTTAAAAGATTGTTTATATTTGCAGAATCATAATATTACACGGATGAAAAAGATCTTACTCATTGCAATAACGGTTTTTAGTGCATCAGCACTCATGGCTCAGCCGGCCACACCACCTGTTCCAACCGTCAGCAGCAATATCTGCGGTAACAAAACCCTAACTACCGTCGCCCCTCCGGCTAATGTTACTTATTACTGGCAGGGCACTAGTTGTGGAACATCAACTACGAATGCGGCACTGACGTATTCAGCCACCGCTTCGGGCACCTATTATTTGCGTGCTTACAATACGAGCGGTCAGTGGTCTACAGCCTGCGCCAGCGTGATCGTTACGGTTAATCCGAACCCGGCCACCCCGGGAACACCGACCGTTAGTACCAATACCTGCGGTGATAAAGTTCTGACAAGGGCTGAGACTCCGCCGGCCGGCGTGGGTTATTACTGGCAGGGAACTTCCTGTGCCCAAACAAACACCAACAATTCGCCCAGTTACACGGCTACGGCCTCCGGTACATACTACATGGTGGCTATTTCCAGCGCCGGATGTTCGTCTCCCGCTTGTGCAGAGGTGAGTGTGGTGGTGAATCCACATCCAGTAGCCCCGGCAATGTACACGGTTTCTACGAACTCCTGCGGCCCCAAGATCCTGACCCGCGTAGCCGCGCCTCCGGCCGGCATCGGTTATTACTGGCAGGGCACATCGTGCAGCGCTAGTATGACCAATGCTCTTCCCTGGTACGAGGCAACAGCCACGGGCAGTTATTATCTGCAGGCTGTTAGCAGTGCGGGTTGCGGTTCGTTCTGCGTGGGCATGGAGGTAACTGTCGTTCCCTTTCCGGCTATTCCCGCCGCGTACAGCGTTAGTGCCAACCTGTGTGGTGATAAAACCCTCACCTCCGCAACAGCCCCGGTCGATGTAAACTATTACTGGCAGGGTAGCAGTTGTGGTGTCTCCCAGGCTCAGTTAGCCACCGGTCCCTATACCGCAACGTCAAGCGGATCCTATTACCTGCGTGCTCAAAGCACCGCAAGCGGATGCTGGTCCCCCTGCTACTATGAAGTGGTTACTGTGAACCAACCGCCTGTCGTTTCTTTTAGTGGACTGGTCGGGCCATACCTTGACAACGAAGCGGATGTCGCCCTGACGGGAAATCCCGCTGGCGGCGTCTTTACCGGCACCGGTATTTCAGGTGACTTCTTCAGCCCCTCCGATGCAGGTCCCGGTGACTTTGCTATCACCTACACTTACACGGACGGCACAGGCTGTTCTAACTTCGAGACACAAATGGTGCACGTGGATCATTTCGACGGAATTTCGGAAAATAATTTCGATAAGTTAATTGCCGTTTATCCGAATCCATTCAGGAACACCCTGAACATCGAGATCAAGGCCCTGTACAACGAATCTATTACGTATTCCGTAGTTAACCTGGTGGGAGAGCTTGTGAAAACCGGCCAGTTTACCAACAGCAGTACCCAGGTGCTCGACCTTTCCGGCCTGGATAACGGGGTTTACTACCTGCGGCTGATGAATGAAAACTTCAGCAACATTCGTAAGATTGTTGTGCAAAAATAATGGATCATGTCCTTCTGAAAAGCCGGTTTCGACCGGCTTTTTTTTTGACCTGATTTAGGAAGATGATAACATTTTCATCAATGGTTTATGCGTAATTTTGTTGCCCAGAACTTATGATGATATGAAGAAGTTGATGATTCCCGGCCTGCTGTTGCTCGCTATGCTGTTGTACGGATGTCCTTACGACTCTAACGTTCCTATCGATGAACCCCGGTTCCCGGCTATACGAAGCCTTTTTGGCCAGTGGAAACAACCCAATCTGGAAAAATCGTACGCGGCGGTTTCACGTTATCAGATGCGCGATACGATGCGGTACCGGGTGGTGTATAATTCGTGGACGGCTGAAAAGGGTTCGTATCAGGTTAAGATTTTTAAAGCCCAGATGTCAGAAGTGGCCGGTGCTTATTTCTTCAACATAGCGCCGGAATCCAAGACCTCGGCGCCCTATTTTATCCTGGGGATACGCTGGAATCAGGCTAAGGACAGTCTTTGGCTCCGGCCTGTCAACGGGGAAGGCGCTCCGCGCTTTTCCGACAGCCCGGCCCTGAAAAGCTGGATTGAGGCCAATATGACGAAGAAGGATTTCTTTGAACCGGAGGAAGTCTTTGTCCGTGCGCAATAATCACATACAGGGTCTGTCGGGCCGCCCGGCCGGTATTTATATAGTCCGCGTCACGTCCGGTGGCACAAGCGGCACGGCCAGGCTTGTGAAAAACTAGTCGGCATACAATCCTTTTCGACGTTTTATTTTTAGGTTTTATCGAAGCCCAGGCAGGATTCGTCGATCCGGTATGCTTGTCTACGCCACGGTCCGGCTTGCGAGAAGAAATTTGCCTAACTTTGCTTGTTTTCTGTGAAGTTAAAACTAAATTTAGCATATGAAAAAGTTGTTTTTATCTTTCGTGATGGCCCTGATGATGGGCTTTGGTGCAATTGCTTCAACACCGCCCGATGAGGGCATGTGGTTGCCGATGCTGATTGAACGTCTGAACTACGTAGACATGCAGAAGCAAGGACTGCACCTGACCGCTGATGAGTTATACAGCGTGAATCATTCCAGTCTGAAGGATGCTATCGTTGGCCTTGGTAATGCCGAATACGGCGATATGCATTTTTGTACGGCCGAGGTGGTATCGGACAAGGGCTTGATGCTCACCAACCACCATTGTGGTTTTGATGCCATTCAGGAGCAAAGCTCGGTGGAACATGATTACCTTACCGAGGGATTCTGGGCGCTGCGTATGGAAGAGGAGCTCCCCTGCACGGGGGTTACCGCTTGTTTCCTGGAGCGTATGGAAGACGTTACGTCAGTTGTGTTAGCCAACGTAACCAACGACATGAGCCCGGATGAACGGGCGGCGGCGATTAAGAAAGCCTCCAAAAAGCTGATCAGTGAAAACAACGCGGACGGAAAATACAAAGTGACGGTGAAGAGTTTTTACGATGATAATGAATTTTACATGTTCGTGTACACAGTATACCGCGATGTTCGCCTGGTGGGTGCGCCTCCGAGTTCCATTGGCAAGTTTGGCGGGGATACCGACAACTGGATGTGGCCCCGTCATACCGGCGATTTCAGTATGCTGCGCGTGTATATGGGGGTTGACGGTACACCGGCCGATTATTCCAAAAGCAATGTTCCCCTGCAACCTAAACATCATCTTCCGATATCCCTGAAAGGCGTTAAGAAAAACGATTTTGCCATGATCTGGGGATATCCCGGTTCAACGGATCGGTTCCTGACCAGCTACGGCGTTGATATGGCCGTGGAGGTTTCCAATCCGGCGGTCGTGAAAATCCGCACCGAAAAGTTACGTATTATCAAAGAAGGAATGGAGACGGATCCTAAGGTAAGAATCCAGTATGCTTCAAAATACGCCTCCTCGGCCAACTACTGGAAATATTTCATCGGGCAGACCGCACAGTTGAAACGCAATAAAGTGTGGGAAAAGAAACGCGCCATTGAGGCTTCTTTTGAAGCCTGGACCAAGGCCGATCCCGCACGGGATGAGGCGTATGGGAAAGCACTTGGAATGATTGATGAGGGTTACAAAAAACTGAAAGAATTCAACCTTGGGCTGAAGTACATGGAAGAAGCCGTTTTCCAGGGGCCCGAGTTTATCTATTTTTCGTTTGGAAGTTATATGCTCTATGCCAAGTTGAAACAACAGTCGGAGAGCAAAGCCAAAGGACCGAATGACGATATCCGAACACTGGCCGAAGCTTTCCGTGAAGAAGCCGCCAAGCATTTCAAGAATTACAACCAGCAGGTGGATAAGCAACTTTTCGTTTCGCTCTTGCAGATGTATTACAACGACGTTCCCAAAGATCAGCATCCAACGGTGTTTGCTGAAGTGGAAAAGAAATATAAAGGTAATTTTCAGGCCTGGGGCGATGCTGTTTTTGCCAAATCCATCTTTGTGGACGAGGCTCGTCTCAATGCATTCCTGACCAATCCCACCTATAAAGTACTGGCGGCCGATCCGGGCTGGAAGATTGCCCTTTCGCTGGTGGAGCACATTCAGGGTATCTACGAAAAGGCAGGTTCCGTGGAAGATCAGATAAATACGGGCAGCCGCTTGTTCGTGAAGGGCCTGCGCGAAATGAAGTCCGATTATAAATGGTATCCCAACGCCAATTCCACCCTGCGCATGACCTACGGTCAGGTGATGGATTACAAGGCCGGAGACGCCGTTTACTACGACTACCTTACAACGGTAGAAGGTATCATGCAAAAGGAAGATCCCGCCAACGACGAGTTTGTTGTGCCTGCCAAACTGAAGGAACTATATAATACGAAGGATTACGGGCGCTATGGCGTGAACGGAACCCTCCCGGTTTGTTTTATCGCCAACCTGGATATCACCGGTGGTAATTCCGGTAGTCCTGTGATCAACGGCGATGGCCAGCTGATTGGGATCGCCTTCGATGGCAACTGGGAAGCCATGAGTGGAGATATCAACTACGAACCCGACGTTCAGCGGACCATTTGTGTGGACATCCGCTACGTTATGTTTGTGATCGATAAATACGCCGGGGCCCAGAACCTGATTGATGAAATGACCTTTGTGCAATAAGCTGGCGCTTTTGACGCCTTGCCGCCCGTTGTATAAGCGGGCGGTTTTTTTTGTGAATTTTTTTGGATTATGCTAAAACAAATGTAATTTTGGCCGTTTCGCACAAATGAAACATTAACTAAATTATAAAGCGATCGGCAGATTGCTAAAAAAAAACGATTATGGAATTACCTTTTGCAGAATCCTACCGGATTAAGATGGTGGAGCCTATACGGAAGTCCACCCGTGAAGAGCGCTTGAAATGGATCAAGGAAGCCAGTTACAATTTATTCAACCTGCGCAGCGACCAGGTTTTTATCGATTTACTTACCGACAGTGGTACGGGCGCAATGAGCGACCGTCAGTGGTCGGCCATGATGCTGGGCGACGAGAGTTACGCCGGGGCATCATCTTTTTATAAGCTGAAAGAGGCGATAAAAAACACCTTGGGTTTTGATTACATCATGCCTACCCACCAGGGACGGGCCGCAGAGAATGTTTTATTTTCGGCTTTAATCAAAAAAGACGATGTTGTACCGGGCAACTCCCATTTTGATACCACCAAAGGGCATATTGAATACCGCCACGCCAAAGCCATCGATTGCACCATTGATGAGGCTTTTGATACGGCCATTGTACATCCTTTTAAAGGCAATGTAGACCTGAATAAGCTGGAGGATGTGCTGAAGAAATATCCCAAAGAGCAAATTCCGATGGTGATAGTTACCGTTACCAACAACACCGCCGGGGGACAGCCGGTTTCGATGCAGAACCTTCGGGACGTATCGGCCTTGACGCACAAATATGGAATCCCGGTGGTCTTTGATTCCGCGCGCTTTGCTGAAAACGCCTATTTTATCAAGATGCGTGAAAAGGGTTACGAAACCAAATCCATCAAGGAAATTGTACTGGAGATGTTTAGCTACGCTGATGCCATGACCATGAGCAGCAAGAAAGATGCGATTGTGAACATGGGCGGTTTTATTGCCATGCGCGATCAGGAGCTCTGGCAGAAATGCAGCGTCTTCAATATTATTTTCGAAGGTTATGTAACCTACGGTGGTATGTCGGGTCGTGATATGAATGCCCTCGCGCAAGGCCTTGATGAGGGAACGGAGTTCGACACCCTGGATACCCGTATTAAGCAGGTGGCCTATTTGGGCGACCGGTTGGCGGCGTATGGCATTCCCGCTCAACAGCCCTGGGGTGGCCATGCCATCTTTGTGGACGCCAAAAAATTCCTCCCTCAATTACCCAAAGAGCATTTCCAGGCGCAGACCCTGGCGGTGGAACTTTACATTGAAGGTGGTGTGCGTGGTGTTGAAATCGGTGCCTTGCTGGCCGACCGTGATCCGGTGACCCGTGAGAACCGCTATCCCGAGTTGGAATTGCTGCGTCTGGCCATTCCCCGCCGCACCTATACCAACAACCACATGGACTATGTGGCGGTTGCGCTGGGGAACGTCTGGGAACGCCGCAACGAAATCAAAACCGGATTGAAGATTACCTACGAAGCACCGATTATGCGGCACTTTACGGTAGGGATGGAGAAAATCTGAGGTTGTAGCCAATAATCTGTTTACAGCAAAATGTATAGTAGGCCTGGTGGAGTGATCTGCCGGGCCTTTTGTTGGTGTAGCGTTCATGATTTTCCATATCAAGCTAAAAAGAAATATCAACAAATGTAAATCTGATACTAATTTCCGTATATTTGTTTAGTGTAGTTATTCGAATGTTTACTTTTTTATCTAAAATAGATACCGTTATGAAAAAGCTTATCACGCTTCTTCTGCTATGCTTGCCCTTAGTTACGTTGGCACAGTCGTACGATGCACTGGTGGATGACACCAAGATGTGGAGCACCCGTTATGATCAGCTGACCTGTCCGCAGGGATTGTTCTCACGCTATTTCCGGATAGGCGATGATACCCTGGCGGGTAGCGTGGCCTGCAAAAAGCTGGAAATAGCCTCCGATTCGTTGCATATGCAGTGGAGTTCCGAGGGGCTGATTTATGAGAGCAACCGGAAAGTATTTTACCGTTATTTCGATTATGCTGTTGATTCGGTTTGGTATCCGCTCTACGATTTTTCGCTGCAAGTGGGCGATACCTTTGTTCTGAATCAATGGATCAGCCTGGTAACCGATTCCATTGATTCCGTCTATATTGCAGGTAAATACCGTGATCGTTATTTTATGCAGTATATGGGCTCGCCAGCGGAGGTCTGGATCGAAGGCATGGGCTGTTTGAATGGGCTGATGGAAGCCGGATCCTCCGCGCTGGTCGGTACGATCTCGCAATTATTGTGTTATTATGAAGCGGAAGTGTTGCTATACAACAATCCGGACTACGCGGAATGTTACTATGCCGATTACGGGATTGCTGCCCGAGATCAGGCCCTGGCGTATATCCACGTTTACCCAAACCCGGTGAGAAACCGGCTTACATTTGAAAACAAGGACGCCTCGCCGGTGGAGGTTGTCATCCGCAATGCACAGGGCGCTGTGGTGCGTAGGACTGGACCACTGAACGGTCCTCGGCCTGAACTTCAACTGGAAGGAATGCCGGCGGGATTATACTTTCTGATGGTATACGGATCCGATGGCCTGTGCGGAAGGGCTACCTTTGTTAAGGACTAAGAAAACTTGTAATGCGCAGCGTTGCCGGTGAAAAAGGCCCCGCATACAGGACTTTCAGTGCTTTCGCGAACCGGTAATATCCGGTTTAATGTTGATTTTTTTATCAATTTACCTTATTAAGCCTCTTGTTAACAGGTTTTTGCATTTGCAATAAATTGCAATTGTGGATTGATGTGCGCTTGAATATTTTTGTTCAACGGTGTTGCATACCGCTATGGGTGTGGCTTTAGGTTGTTCAGACAATTAAAACGGGGCGCATATGAAGGAAAATTCGAAGAGCGATGCATCCAGTGTGCAGGTCGATGGAAAAGATTGTGTTTACTGCGTCAATACAGCATGGTGCGAACTTACCTGTCAATGGTGCGGACAGAAAATTCCGGTTTCCAGGATGTTCTTTTCGCCTGCTGAACTCGACGGCTTCTATTGCTCGATCGGGCACATGAAGGAAGCCTTTAAAGCAAAATGCAACTTATCGGAGGCTAATTAAGATCTCCGAAGCAGGATGGCCGCGATACGTCCGGCCAATGTCTGCCTTCATTTACTATAACTTTGCGTCGGTCAATATACTTAACGCATGCCTGGATCGGAAGCTGCATTAGGATGATCAGCGCACCAAATTTGCCTACATTTGCCTGGTAAACGCAATGAAGAAATCACTTTTCTATACCGGCAAAATGCCCTGGTGGCTGATTGGTGTATCAGTGCTGATGGGCAGTGGGGTGCTTATCGAACCTCAGATGATATCCACAGCGCTGGCGGAAGGCAACCTTTCGGGTATGTGGATGATGTGGTCGGGT
>CAZPDS010000033.1:0-17730 GCA_964585485.1 uncultured Bacteroidales bacterium | reverse complement strand
TTTTCGCGCACCTCTGGCGCAATCTTCCGGTAAAAACCGAAAACGAATTGTTGTTGTATCGCTTTTCCGGGCGTGGGGCGCGGATTCTGCATGGATTCAGGGCCCTGTACGTGGGCGGCTTTGTGGTACTTTTTATTCTGGCCAGCAGTTTCCTGGCTTTTTCAAACCTGCTGGCTTCTTTTTTTTCAATCACGCGCGGGCAGGCCCTGATGTGTACCACCGGCGTGGTTGTTCTGTCCACTTTTTTTAATAGCCTCCGCCAACGCATCCGAATGGATTTTGTGTTTCTGCTGTTGTTTACGCTGTTGTTTATCGCCGTTATTACCGCCATTATTCTGGACGCCGGCGGATTCATCCGCGTAAGCAGAGCGGTAACGGCCGCCGGCTTGAATTTCTCACTGCTGCCCTCATCCGGGACCATGGCCTTTAATGGCTTTCTGGTGTATGTGTTGTTGCAATGGTGGATATCGTCGGTGCCGGACATGCCGGATATGAACGGTCAGAAGCTGATGTCGTGCGAACGCCCGGTGGATATTGTCAAAAGCATGGTATTGCCGGGCATCATTGGGGTGATTTTCGGGCTGTTTCAGTTTATCCTTCCCTTTATTGCTTTTTCCGATGGGTTTTTGAAACCGGGTGTCAATCCGGAACAAGCCTACCTTTCGGTATTTACATCCCATCTGCCTCCGGCTCTATTGGCCGCGGCCGGACTGATGTTTTTTATCGCCTTTCTTTCGCTGGTGATGAACAACCTGAACTGGGCAGGTTCGTTGCTGATTCAGAACTTTTACCGGTACAACGTACGGCCGAAGGCATCAGAATCGCAGCTGTTCCGTGCCGGGATGCTGAGCATGGTGGCCCTTTCCGTGCTGGCGGGGGTAGTTGCCTGGAATTCCGATTCCCTGTTTGGCATTGCACGTTACATTTTCACCATAACGGCTGGGGTTGGACCTGTGTATATTCTTCGCTGGTATTGGTGGCGCATCAACGCCTGGTCGCAACTTTCGTCGCAGATCACCGCGCTGATTATGCCCACGGTATTTGACCTGATAATGGCGTTCTCACCGGGTTTTTCGGTGTGGATTACGGACCTCTGTGGACAACTCAATATGGAGATTTATCCTTTTAAGATAATCGCCTTTTCTGTCCTTAACTGTTGTGTGTGGCTTAGCGTGACGTTCCTGACGAAACCGGATGATGAGGAAACCTTACGGCGTTTTGCGTCGACGGTAAAACCGGGTGGTTTCTGGCCGCGGCCTTACGACCGGGGGCAGTTGTTTGCGAGTCAGCGTATACTTGCATGGTTGCTTTTTGCAGCGCGGGGCCTGGTTGTTTACCTGGCTTGCTGGAGTTTTGTTTGTGGTGAATACGGCATGACCGCGCTTTATTTGTCGGTATATGCCGGACTGCTATTTGTTGTTTACCGCGTTCTGAAACGGGTTAACGGGACAGTGTAATGGCGGCGGTGAGGCAGCGCCCATGGCCGTAGATAACGGTGGAGGTGGCGGGGTCGTGGTTCCATCCGTCTAGGCTTTCGGAGATGTATCGTGTATTGAAGACATTGTGCAAGGTTACGGCAACATTCATCAACACTCGGTGGGCGATCATGGTTTTGTAGGCTACGCCCAGGTCGGCGATCACATAGTCGGGATAGCGCCAGCTTTGCACCGCTTTTTCTGCATCCGCGTAAGATGAAATATTAAACCAGCTGTAGTTTACCCCACAGTAGCGCGCTTCCGCGAAAAACTGATAATGTTTTTTCAGTGTATACAAGCCGGAAATAAAGAGGGTGAACTGTGGCTGTTCGCCGTTGATAAGCCCTTTCGCGTTCATCCGGATGGTGTCGATGCTGATGCCCGCCTTATCGGTGACGGTGCTTTCCACATTGTTCAGCCACATCATGGGGTTGTAGGATACCGAAAGACGGCCGGCGAAATTTTCCCGGTAACGGGCGCTGAATTCAAGTTCAGCACCGTAATGCCGGCTATCGATGCCACGCACGGAGTACGCAAAAGTTTCCCCGCTAAGACCGTCGGTGTAGTTGCGCACGAAGGTCTGGTTGTAGCGGCCGGTATAGTAAATGTCGCCGTGTAGTTCACCCTGAAAAGGTTTATCGAAAGTGTAGCGAACGCCCACTTCAGCGGTGTAAAATTTCTCGGGATGGATATTGTCGATTACGGTATTGCCGATGAACTGGATGGGTGGATGGCGGTGCTGAAAGCCGGCGGTGAGGTAGATGCCCAGCTTTTCAGACGCGGAAAACAGGGTGCTGCCTTTGAGGTTGTAACTGCTGTACCACTTCATATCCGAGCGTTGCACGGCCGAGTCGGGTACATTGAAAAGATTGGTAACACTGCCGGTGGATTCCATAAAGGCGCCGGACAGTGCGTAGGTAAGCCATTTGCTGGTTTTTTCCCAGGCCGCGTAAACGCCGGCTCCGTAGCGGCTGCTTTCTGAATTGTACCAGATTTTATCGCCGGTTGTGCGCACATCTGTTTCACCGGCATAGGCCTGGAAATCGGCGCCCAGCAGGTCATTGATGCGACCGAAGTCGTTCACATACAGCGATGAATTGCCCAGTATGCCTATTTTTAGTTGAGACGATGGACTGAGTTGGTAGTTCACTTCTGAAAACAGGTAGAGCCCGGCATCCTGGTGGCAGTAGTCGCCCAAAAAATACAGTGCATTGGTGCCTCCGTGGATGGAATCGTAGTTGGCCTGATTCGCGGTAACGGCCGCATCAAAATCAATCTGATCGTTCATGGGCAGCGTATTCCCGAAATTGGCGGTGCCGCCCCCGCGGCCCTGTGAAAAGTTCAGCGTACTAACCCATTTAGTACGCCGGTTCAGCAAGGCTACATGTTTCAACTGAATCAGGGTGCGATGGTAGAAGTTTATGGCCGATTGTTTGGCCTCTCCGTTGAGCCTTCCCCAGCTGGGGTTATAGGTGATGGGTTTGGTTCGCAATATTGAATCCGGAAGGTAGGCGGCGGCCTGTCCGTGCCGTTGGGGGCATCCAATGATAGTGAGCTGGAGCAGGTTTTTTCGCCCGAGTGTTTTTGACAAGTTCAGAAAATAATTGCCGCCGCGGAACCAGGTTTGATCTTTGTACCCACTGCCGTAGCGCCAGGTTCCGCCCAGGGCCCAGGAGAAGCCATTCCGGGAGGGTCCGCTGCTGTGCAGAAAGTGAATTTTATTTCCGGAAAGGTTGCTGTAGCTGGCCGAAAAACGGGTCAGCGAATCCGAGGCGGCATCCACTAAATTCACGCTGATTGTACCGCCGGCCCGGCTGAACGGGTGATGGTTGCTGATACCTTTCATAACAAAGACCGATTCGGCGAAGTCTTCGATGCCCGTAAAGTTTGACCAGTAGATCCAACCTTCATCCACGGATGATTCCGGGATGCCGTTGATCAGTAACTGAATATTGCTGACATCGAAGCCCCGGATGCGCAACTCCATGTCGCCTATACCTTTGCCTTGCGACATGTGAATACCGGGCAGTTCCGTCAGTATGGCCGGTAGTTCTTTGGCGGGGGTCCGTTGGCTGATCTCACCGGCGTCCATCTGCAGGGAATGCGGCGCAAGGCGGGTGATCTCGTATTTTTGCGCGGAGATCTCCACCGGATGGAGTTCGATCAGGGTGTCCTGACTGATGAGCTTCATCGGAAGCAGAAAACAGATGGCGAAAAATACCAGAAATGTATGTTTCATTGGCATGCATTTACGTACGAGCAAATGTAGACTTTTCATATACTTTAACAATGGTCGTAATTACGCACGAAAAAATTCCCGGTTAGGAGGTTTTGGGATGTAGATCTTTGTTTGGCTTTGCTTCTAATTTGTTTATCTTTGATCTGAATTCTAAAGAATACATACACGTAAATATGTCTCCTCTTTTCGGCGAAATTACTGATATGGCGGTTCAGGCCCTCCTGGAGACGATACGGTCAAAGTCGCAGAATCCAGTGCGGAAAATTGCTGAATGCCGTCAGTTATCGGAAACGCTGGCGAATGAATGTAAAATCAATCTTTCGGAGTATACCATTGCCCGCCTTTTCCGGGTGATCCCCTCCCGCAGTATGCCCTCCCGCCATACGCTGGATTCACTTTCGGAGTATTGCGGATACAGCAGTTGGGAGGCCTTTGTAGCGAACCAAAGAGACGGTATTAGCGAGGGCCGGGAGCAGTTCCGGAATCCTACGAAACAGCCCGGTTTTAGAATCACCGAAACGGAGGTGCTGCTCTTTCAAAGCTGTCTGGAAAATAAAGCGTACCAGCCGGTGCTTGAATATCTTCGGATAGTTGTGCCCTGCCTTGGAGAGAACTATTCGTCGGAAAATGTCTTTCCGTTGGTGGACCTTTTGGGCATCGCGACACGTACCATGGAGGATGCGCGCAATGCCCTGATTCCGGTGTTTGTACGCGAGGAGTCCTTGCGGAATTTTTATTTCAACAATTGGGTTGACATGGATGGCATCACTACGTATTATGGGGAAATTGTTGAAAAGTATTACCTGAAAAACATTCATCCCACCAGCAAACGATACCGGAATGATGATATCTGGGCCTGGAGTATCATTATGTACCGGCACTTGTATGAATGCAAAGCCAGGGAATTTCTGCGAACCGGGTATGCGCTGTTTTCGCGCTACCATTCTGAGGAGATTACCATTGATTCGGTTACTCATCACTTCCCGGTGGCGCGCTTTCATGCCTGCCATATCATGTATACTTATTTTTCGGCACCCGCCACACCGGCTTCCTGGTACGAAAAGAAAATGCAGTATATCCTGGCGGAAGTGGAGCGGCTGCCGCCGATTCACCGCGCGGTGTTTATCCCGCAAATCGCGGAAGCCTTGTATGTAGCCCGTCAACCGGAGTTGGTGCTCGCGTTCACCCCCGTATTCAATGAATTTGTGGAAAAACATTACGTGGATCACCGTTTTGCTTTTGAACGCTCTAACCTCCAAAAACTGATGTTTTACCTGCACCTGGCTATTGAAGAGACAAAGGGTGCGCTTTCTTTTCAGGATCAGTTCGCCGGACTTTTCAGCAAGGGTGTTGACGAAGACTTTATGCGACAGCATTTGCCCTTGAGCGAGTATATGAATCTCATTGTGAAGTCGCTGTACCGGCAACAGTCCGAAGAGCGCAAGGAGCTGCTAAAGGAGGCCCGCCAACTGGGGCTGCGGTTGAAAAATCGCTTTTTCGAGCGCATGGCCGCCCGCAGGCTGGATTTGTAAGCGGTGGTTCCTTTTTTCCCATGTCCGTTCCCCGGATTTTGCCTAAGTTTGTACTCAAAATTTTCTACCATGGGTATTCGGAAACACATTCCCAACACCATCACCAGCCTCAATCTGCTGTGCGGTGTTCTTTCCGTCCATTTGGCCTACACCGGAAGTCTGAAGTGGGCCGGGCTACTGATCTTCGCCGCTGCAATTTTTGATTTTGCAGATGGCTTTGCGGCCCGCCTGCTGCATGTGAAGAGTGAATTGGGCAAACAGCTCGATTCCTTAGCCGATGTGGTATCCTTTGGTGTGGCGCCGGGCGTGATTATGTTCCAATTATTGATGTTAGGCAATACCGCGTGGGAGACCGGCCTCAGCATTTGGATTGGTCTGGTGGCGTTGCTCTTACCCTTATGTGCGGCCCTGCGCCTGGCGAAATTCAATATCGATACCCGTCAAACAGATTCGTTTATCGGCCTGCCTACGCCCGCGATGGGGCTCGTGGTGGCCTCGCTGGGCATTCTGATTTTCCGGAATTTTGAAAGTCCCTTTTTCCCTTTCAATGATTACGTCGTGTTCTTCGTACTGCATCCTGCGGTGTTGCTATTCACAAGCGTGCTTTTCGCTTTCCTGATGGTTTCGCCCCTGCCGCTGTTTGCCATGAAATTTACCAACTTTCGATGGAGGGACAACAAATTGCGTTACGTTTTCATCCTGCTCTCTTTTTTATTACTTTTACTGTTCTTTTTTGTCGCCGTACCGCTTATTATTCTTCTCTATATTTTGATTTCCGTGGTTGTCAACTTTTCAAACCGTAAAATAAATTCTCATGACGAAGTTTAAAGCAGAAATTGATGTAATGCCCCTGAAAGCCTTGCTGGATCCACAGGGTAAGGCCGTTTGTTCCAGCCTGAAGAAAATCGGTTTTGCCGATGTGGCGGATGTGCGCATCGGAAAGCATATCACCCTGGAACTGGAAGCGAAGGATCAGAAAGCTGCCGAAGCCCTTGTTGACAAGGCCTGCCGGGAGTTATTAGCCAATCTGATTATGGAAAGTTTTGTGTTTGACGTAGTGCCCCTTTAACGAATTCACCAACATCTCTGAATATGAAAAAACTACTGTTACTGTTCACGCTATTAATGATGACGGCCTTTGCCCAAGCGCAAAAGGTCTACACCTGCGAGTACAAGAGCGACGCTGATGTTAAGGTCTATGTGGCCGATTATAAAAGCGATGCGGACCTGGTGGTATACAAATGCTCCTATGGAAGCGATGCCACAGGTAACGAAGGTCTTTGGTATTTTGTAGAGTACAAGAGCGACGCCAAAAAGAAGATTTTTTTCTGTGAATATAAGAGCGACGCCGACGTGGTGATTTATTTCGCCGACTATAAGAGCGACGCGGGCTGGCGCAATTCCAGCAAAAAGCATTTGTTTTATTAAACAAGCATGGTAAGATGGCTTGCCCGCCCTGTTTCAGGGTGGGCAAGTTTTATGAAAGGCCCTTCATGAAGCCAGTGTTTATTGCTGAAACGGTCGAAATTGGCGGACTTCCTTTAGGGGGGCTGCATCCTGTTCGTATACAATCCATGACCAACACGCCCACCAAGGATACGCTTTCCACGGTTCGTCAAGTGGAGCGCCTTGTGCAGGCCGGCTGTGAAATGGTTCGCATAACGGCGCGCAATATTGCGGAAGCAAAGAACCTGAAAGCCATACGTGATGAGCTTCACGGTCGGGGAGTGCGTGTACCGCTGATTGCCGATATTCATTTTAACCCGGAGGCTGCCCTGGTGGCGGCGCAGATTGTCGACAAGGTGCGCATTAATCCGGGCAATTATGTCGACCGGCCCACCAACAGTTCAGCGCAACAGACTTGGACGGAGGCGGGCTACCGGCAGGAACTGGAGCGGATTTCGGAACGACTTGATCCCCTTGTGCGCCTCTGCAGAGCGGAGGGTACGGCCATACGCGTGGGGACCAATCACGGAAGCCTATCGCGTCGTGTCCTCGATCGTTTTGGCAATACCGCCGAAGGGATGGTGGAATCGGCCATGGAGTTTGTCCGCATCCTGCACGGGATGGATTTTTCCAAGCTGGTGCTGTCGATGAAGTCCAGCGACATCCGCGTAATGCAACGGTCTTACCGGCTGCTGGTGGAGCGCATGCAGATGGAGGGTTTTTCGTATCCGCTCCACCTGGGCGTTACCGAAGCAGGTGCCGGAGATGATGGCATAATCAAGTCGGCCTGCGGCATGGGGCCGCTGCTGGCCTATGGCATTGGCGATACCTTGAGGGTTTCCCTTACGGGGGATCCGGAAAGCGAGATACCGGCCGCAAAAGCGCTGGTGGATCTGTATCGCGAAAGCAAAAACAGATTATCTGAACCGGCGGACGCAACGCATATGGAGGATACGATGCCTGCCGGGCGACCGGCCTTATTGAGTGCTACGTCGGTGCTTCCCGGCAGTGAGGACCTTTCCCTGACGGCGCCGGAGGTGATTTCGGCCTTGCGGGATGTGACCAAGGAAAGCGCTGAATCGCTACAGTGCATCAAGGATGATCCTGGCGCCGGACGGCTGGTGGTGGATGCAATGGATCCCGCGTCCCGCTTGGTTTTTGACCAAATACGTGGCGCCCGTTTTTCAGGCCGGCGTGTGGTTCGTGTTACAGTGCTGACACAGAATCCGCTCACCACGCGGGTTGTGTGGGCCTGCCGTGCCGCGGAATTTCTCGAACGCGGCGGTGTGGATTACTTGTGGCTTGAGGGACCGGATGCGGAGGAAGCTTACCAGACCGGTCTGGATATATTGCAGGCCTGGGGTTTCCGGCGGAGCAAGGCCGAGTTTGTGTCGTGCCCGAGTTGTGGCCGCACGGAGTTTGATATCGAAAAAGTTCTGCAGCAAGTCAAACAGGCAACATCACATCTTACAAAATTGAAAATCGCCGTTATGGGTTGTGTTGTTAACGGCCCGGGCGAGATGCTTGGTGCCGATTACGGATGCGTGGGCATGGGCAAGGGCCAGGTAGTGCTTTACAAAGCGGGGGAGATGATGCAAGGTCACGTACCGGAACAGGAGGCGGCCGCCGCACTTTGCCGCTTGATCCGCGAAAGCGGAGATTGGACGGATCAGAAGTCTGTGGTTAGCGATAAGTAGAACATCGGTTTTTGCAGCGTCATGTTTTCGACGCCCCAGGCGTAATCCAGGCGGATGAAATAGCCCAGCAAGCGTGTGCGCAATCCGGCTCCGAAACCACCTACAATGGGTTCGCGTTTGGTGCGGATGGTTACCGTGATGGGTCCCTGGCGATAAATGTCTTCGAAAATGGTGTTCTCTTCCGACCAGGGATTCCAGCCGCACCAGGCCATGCCAAGGTCACCAAAGCCAACAATCTGAAAATTACTTAGGAACTCTGATTTGATGGGCTTTTTGGCGAAGTAGCGGAAAAGCGGGAAACGAAGTTCACTATTGAATACAGCGAAATTATTGCCATTGCGCGTATTCTGAGAAAAGCCTCGAAGGTTGGTGGCGATGGTTTGGAAAGCATAATTCTTTTCGGGGTCTACCTGTATGTCAGGATTGAATTTTGGAATCAGCCAGTTGTCAACCCCGCCCAGGTAATATACCAGGGGGCTGCTGCCGAAAGAGGTGCTGGCAGCCAGGCGGTTGGCCCAGATGAAGGTTCTGTGAATTTTCTGATAGTGGCGATAATCGAGGCCCAGCACCGCGAGGTAGTCCCATTTATCGGTGATGCGCTCATAGTACTCGCCAAATACTTTCCATCGACTGCCGTAATACAGGTTCAGTCCCCGCGGCCGTGTGTTGTCAAAAATTAATTCCGCTTTAAGCCCGGCCCAGTAATCATTGAAGGAGGGTTCCTTCAGCGTTTCCAGATCGGTGGCGGCGTAAATGGTTTTGTCCCAGCGAAGAATCCCACTGCCTTTAAGCGCAAGGGTGTTGCTGAAGGGCCATTTGAGAACATACTGAAGATCGTGCGTCCGGACCTTCACCAGCATGTACTCCGAAAGATTTTCGACGGCCTGGCGGTGAAAGATCAGGGTTTTGTCGAGTCGGCGTTTCAGGTTGTCGAAGGAAAGGAAGAACTCATTGTTGTCGAGGTCGAGCGATAAACGGAAGCCTCCGGTGATGCGGTAATCTTCCATAAGGTCGATAACTCCGAGCTTGAACAAGGCGTTCAGTCCCGCGTTTAGGAAAATGGGGGAGGCTGTCCCCGTGAAGGTTTGGTAGGTTGCGTTCAGAAAATTGAAGTCGAGTTGCGTTACAAGTTGGTTAATAAAGTATTCAACATTGTAATTTTCCTGACGGGGAATAATAAAGCCCGGCTGCAAGCTAAATTTTGAACTGTCCGACTTTACGGAGTCGCCGGGTGTATTTCCGAAGCTGTAATTGTCGATATTTACGGATACGGTATCGCGCGTCTGATCAATTTCATTGATTAGAACATTGGTCATTTTGCGCACCACCCGCTGGCGGTTTTTTTTCTGGCGCAGGTATTCTATTTCTTCCGGACTAAGCGTGGAGGTTGTATCGACGTTTTTTAGCTGTAATTCGCGGAGGTATTGATCCTGAAAATAGGTATTCTGAAGTTTCCGGTGTGCGAGCTCGCTGGCGGGGACTAGCTCTTGTGTGAGCAGGTGAAAACGATTTTTTTCGAAAATGATTTCGGTAAGTTGCCTGGATCCGCGGCTCACATCGTGCGACAGGATGGGCCGGGCATAATCGGTGACAGGGAAACTGGTGGTGTAATAGCGGTAATGTGTGGCAGTATCAATGAAAGCAATCGTACTGTCGATACGGGCGATGAAGCGGTTCATAATGCCGTTTTCATCGGAAAGGTACGTAAAATGGCGTTTGTCGTACTCCATGGCCTGTGTTTCGGAGGCGGCGGGGGTGTTGGTTACTCGTCTGAAAACGGGCAGGGGGCGGGGGTAGCGGGCAATGAACAGATCGTAGGTTTCCGCTAATTCGGTGAGTGTGTCCTTGGCTGTTGTGAAAAATGTGGCTCTGTCGTAGCGAAGCGTGTCGTCGGGGCGGTTCGAGCTAAAAATGATTTCCGAGGAATTGGCGATAAAGCGGGGGTTAATGTCATCCCAGATATCTTTCGTAATAACTTCCAGCACGTGGGAAGCCATGTTGTAAACAACGATGTCGGACTGGCCGTTAGCAACCACCGACATGGCAATCAGGCGTCCGTTCTGGGAAAAGGAAGCATCCAGCATTTTTTCGATTTCGAAAAGGCGTTGTTTGTCAAATTTTTCGTCTTCCGGGGTATAGAAATACATCATTACTTTCCCTTTATACTCGAAGAACACGGCCAGCAGTTTGCCGCTGGGGTGCCAGGAAAGAATAGGCGAGGAGTAGTCGGCTTTTTCATCCAGGCGTTGACCGCTGCGCTTGATCACTTTTGTTTTCCCCGTTTGTTGGTCGCGTAAAAAGATTTTCCAGCGGCCATCGTCATTGGTGGTCCAGGCTGCCTGATTGCCATCGGGGCTGATTTTAAACTGCTGATACACGACCCGCTTTTTGGTGCGTTTCAACAAGCGGTCTCCTTCCGGGTTCTGCCGCACTATGGGGTCGTTGAGGTAGAGCTCCTGATACCAGGCCAGCCATTCCCGAATCAGGTTTTTGTAGGAAATTCCCAGTACGAAGAGAAAACCGTTGTCGACACTTTTGCTCACCTTCGTCATGTATACGATATTGGCGAGAGTAGAAGGTCCGTATTTGTCGGCCACAAACTTCCAGATGGAATGGCCGGCGTAAACGGCCTCCATCCCCGTTAAGGATGAAAAGCGCCGGTAATCGCCGCGCACAATGCCATCACGCACGTGCATATCGGTCTCCTGGTTCCAGTCGCTGCTGTAATAGGCAATCAAGCCTTTGGTATACCAGTCCGGCAGCGTGAGCAGCGCGGAATTCTTCATCATAGACGTGATGCGCCCGCCAAAGAGCATCTGGTCGAGGATGACCTGAGCGATGCCGGCCCGGATTTGTTGCTGAAGGTTGGCGTGGCTTCCGTCGAAATAGAGAAAGACCTTAGAGCCGACAATGTGTGTAATGCCGCCAACATTGTATTCGGCCTCGTTCATCAGGCCGATGTTGCTTTGCTTGAGATCGGATAGTTTATTGAAAACGACAAACTGAATTTTGTTGTCGAGGGGATAATCCAGCCGGCGTTCCATATCCCGGATGGCCTTATCGGCGTAGCGTGCAGTGAAAGCAGCCAGTTCTGTTCCGTTGGTGTAAAAATAAGTGTCAAATTTTTCGAAGCGGTAGAAAGACCAAAAGGGGTTGTTGTACTGCACGCGGTTTTTGCCAAAATCCATTTGCAGGCCTGTATAAAACTGCGCTTTCACCGGAACGACGAAGGTCGTCAGGAAAAGGACGGAGGTCAAGAGGAGGCGTTTGATCCTGAATTTTATGTGCATGAAACCTTGCATGAATAAGCGAATGCCGATGAAAGTGCTAAGTTATGAATTTTTCGAGGATTTTGGTCGCAAACAATACAACAACTTTCATCCTGAAAAATTGTGGTAAGACCGTTTATGGGGCTGGATTCGACAGTGTTTTGCAGTAAATATTGACTATTTTTGTGCATGTCAACAACGAAATCTGGATGAAAGGCTGGCCGGTGCGCAAATTCAATACATCACTTATCCTGCAGGCAGGGATACTGTTCGTGTTAAGCTATCTGGTGGTTTTTGTAAAGCTGGGGGCGCCGCACATGCGCCTGTGGGATGAGTCGTCCTTCGCGGTGAATGCCTACGAAATGATGCACAACGGGAAGTATTTCTCGGCTTACATGAACGGCCTTCCCGACCTATGGAACACCAAGCCGCCCCTGATGCTGTGGATTCAGATCCTATTCATCAAAATGTTGGGCTATAATGAGCTGGCCGTTCGCTTGCCTTCGGCCATCGCGGCAACGGTGAGCGTACTGGCGCTGTTTTTCTTCATGGCCCGGCGTTTTAACGTGCTGTGGGCATGGATCAGCAGCCTGGTCTTGCTGACTTCCTTTGGGTTTATTACGTTCCACACCGCCCGCGGGGCCGATGCAGATGCGCTGTTGAGTTGTTTTCTGCTCTTTACGAATCTTTATTTTTTCCGGTGGTTACAGGAAGAAAAGGGCCGGGACCTGCTGTTGTTTTTCCTATTCCTTACACTGGCGTTTGCCACGAAGTCTTTTGCAGCACTGCTTTTCGGTCCGGCCTGGGGAATCATCCTGCTGCAGCAAAAGAAGTTTGTGCGTTGCCTCTTCAACCGCTATTTCATGGCCGGTCTCGCGGTTTTCGTTCTGACGGGTACGGGCTTGTTGTGGCTGCGCGAACTGGATACGCCCGGATTCCTGCGGGTGATATTGTTCAAGGATGCTGGTCAGCTTTTCCGGGAGATTGAACATCACCGCGAGCCCTTTTTGTTTTACCTGGATAATTTTATCCTGACCCGCTATACGTTCTGGTTTGTGTTGCTGGTCCTGGGATTGTTCATGACCCTGGTGGCCGGTTCCGGACCGAAGAAAGTGCTACTTACGGTCTTTTCCCTACTGATCCTTGCTTACCTGCTGGTGATCAGCCTGGCTACCACGAAACTGGAATGGCACGATATGCCGCTCTATCCCTTGTTGGCGGTGGTTGCGGCTTATCCGCTTTACAGGATGGTTCATGAATTGCTTCCCCCGGTGGTAGGACGTTTCAGGTTTATCCAACCCCTGGCCTTGCTGTGTTTGTTTGTGTATCCCTACACCATGATGGTTCGTCATTCCCAGGAGAACCGGCTGAATGCTTATGAAAAACAGGCTGAAGCAAGCGAGCGCTATCTGGCAAAGAGTATTCAGGAAGGCCGGGATTTGAATGGGATTAAATCGTGGCATTGCGGCTACATCGGAGCTCAGCTTTTTTACAAATACAAACTGGCAGAACGTGACCAGCAGATGGAAATCGTGAACAGGGGCCTCTTTCGCCTGGGTGACTGCGTACTGGTATCGGCCGATTCCTTAAAGACGGAACTGAATAGACGCTATGCCTATACACAGCTGGATGCTTATGATAATGCGGCGCTGGTGCGGATAGACCGGGTACTGGAGCCTACGGAAACGGCGTCTCCGCAGTAAAAGGGCTTGTGCTGGGTTGATGGCGATGAAGGCCTGCTTGAGTTTATGGGTTGATTCGGTAGAATAGGTTTATTAGTTGAATGAGTAATTTGAGTTGAATGGGTATATTGCGTAGAATAAGGATGATAAGCAGAATGCGAACTTCTCAACATAATAGACCCAATAATTTCAACAAACTAATAAATCAAAATATATACATAAAGACATAATATAAAAAAGTGATATGATCGAAACAGCGAAATTGGTGTTTAATAGTTTTATGGAAAACACCTGGGTACTGTACGACGAGACCCGGGAATGTGTAATTATTGATCCGGGCTGTAGTCACGAAGCGGAAGAGGTGGATCTCCTGCGTTTCATTGAGGAGAAGCGGCTTACGCCGGTGGGTTTGTATAATACGCATCTTCACATTGATCATTTTTTTGGGAATGACTTTGTGATGAAGACCTGGCATTTGCCGATGCGAATACATCCGGAGGGCATTCATTTCCTTAACACGGCCGTGGGATTTGCGTCTGTTTTCGGGTACGATCTGAAAGGGGTTCCAACTCCGGAGGGTGAGCTTCATGAAGGCGATGTGATTCGTTTCGGTAACAGTGTTCTGGAGGTCATTGAAACGCCGGGGCATGCGGCCGGAAGCTTTTGCTTTATCAACAGGGCGGAGCATTTTGTGCTGACGGGGGATGTTTTATTTCAGGGCAGCATAGGACGAACGGATCTTCCGTCGGGAGACTTTGATCAGCTGATGGATAGCATCAAAAATAAATTATTTCAACTGGAGGATGATTATCGTGTGTTGCCCGGACATGGTCCGGAAACTACGATTGGCGAAGAAAAGCAGAGCAATCCCTTTGTGATGTAAGACGGATGGCTTAGAACAGCAGATCGAGGAAGTAAGGCCAATCCCAATAGGATGTTCCGCCAAAGCATCCCGTAAAGGCGAACATAAGTTTCATATTGACCGCCAGCAGCAGGGCGCCGGCGATGACGAGTGGAATTTTCCCTTTCCCCGGATGTCGGAAAAGGCCGGCAACCGGGAGCGCCAGGGCGGGGATCATTTCAACGAAAGGCCGGTGGCCGTATCCGCAGCCCAGGTCCACGCTCCACCATGTACTGTAGATGGCTACATCCGCCATAACGATGAGCAGGAACATGAGCAGGGTCCAGGGTTGTTTACGCAGGAAGACCAGCATGGACACTGGGATTAGCAAGGCCAGCGGGGTCCACAGCAGCCAGCCGTTGTTGGGGGAGAAGAACAACTCGGCGAAGCGTGGAGCGTGCAGGTACGTAAAGGTTTCGAATTCGTAGTTATCGATCAGCGGGGTCCCTTTCAGATACAGGTTGTAGATCATTTGAGGTGTGATCAGCAGGAGGCTGCAGATCAGCAGGGGCAGCATAAAGCGAAGGTTGAGTAACAGCACAAGCCGTTGTTTCAGTTGCCGCCGGTGGGCGATGCCTGTAAGGAGCAGGGCGGGGCCCCAGATGATGATATTCAGGGGCCGGATGATGATGCTGAGAACCACAGCCAGGGCGAGCAGAGCCATCCATTTGCGCTGGTTCCATCCAGTTTCGGCCTGTCCGCGCAATAAGGCGTATACCAACAGACTGATGGAAAAGAAGGAATAGATGTGCGACATTCCGGGTTCAAACACGCCGTAGTACAGCACATTGGTAGAGGCTATGGTGAACAGGGCGCCCGCTAAGGCTTTCTGTCGGCTCATGACCGTGCCGAAGATCAGCAACAGCAGCCAGGTGCCCGCTGCCAGGTAAAAGGCGGCGGCGACATCAACGGCCATTTCGTAGATGGGCGAATAGCCTGATTTATCGGAAGCGATCAGGTGAGCACCTAGCCAGAACGGGCTTTGCAGCAGGGCGGTGCCGTAAGTGTATTTGGTATAAACCTTTTGGTGAAGGGTGTCGAGGATAAACCCGCCGCCGGAAATCCGGTCGATACCGGCGGGAAAGGCCGCCGGATCAAAGTTGTAGATAAAAGTGGCCGGCAGGTATACATTATAGCCTCCCTTGTCGCACCATAATTCGTTACGGAAATGATCCGGTGGAAAATTCAGGTGAACCCTGATGGCCGCGAACGAAAAGGCCAACCAAAGCAGCAGAAAGGCAATCCCGTATTTTTTCACAGCATTGATGCCGGCATCAGGCCTGGGCAGTGGGTCCGCCAAAATGGAAAGGTCCGGGCGACATCGGATCGGTGTCGGCGATGGGACCAAAGTTGGATTCGTACTTGCTGATGTTATCTTTCAGCGCCTTCATCAGCCGTTTGGCGTGATGCGGTGTGAGGAGTATACGGGATTTGACTTTCGCCTTCGGGGTTCCCGGCATTATTTTGACAAAGTCGATGATGAACTCCGAAAAGCTATGGGTGATAATTGCCAGATTGCTGTATACGCCTTCGGCGATTTCGTCTGTCAGTTCGATGTTCAGCTGGTGTTCGTTTTCTTTTTTTTCGGCCATGATGAGTGTATATTTTTTATGATATAAAGGTAAAAAAAAGGAGGACATCGCGTCCTCCTTTTTCAAATCATTTCAATTCGGCTCAGTCAGCCGAGTAGATGTCTTCTTTTTCTTTGGAAGCCATCAGGGATTCGTATTCTTCTTTGGATCCCACGATAATCTTATCGTAGTCGCGCAGGCCTGTACCGGCGGGAATGAGGTGTCCGGTAAGGACGTTTTCCTTCAGTCCGTTCAGACTATCGATTTTAGCGCTGACAGCGGCATCGGTAAGAACTTTGGTGGTTTCCTGGAAGGAAGCAGCCGAGAGCCAGCTCTTGGTCTGCAGGGAAGCACGGGTGATCCCTTGCAGGATCTGGCGTGCTGTTGCAGGCCTTGCGTCGCGGGCTTCGATGAGTTTTTTGTCCTTGCGTTTGAGCGTGGAATTTTCCTCACGGAGCTTGCGCATCGCGATGATCTGGCCGGCGCGGTAGGTTTCGGAATCGCCCGGATCTTCGACCACTTTCTTGCCAAAGAGCCAGTCGTTTTCTTCCTGGAAATCGAGTTTATTAACGAGTTCCCCTTCGAGGAAGCGGGTATCGCCCTGGTCTTCCACATCAACCTTGCGCATCATTTGGCGAACGATGACTTCGAAGTGTTTGTCGTTGATTTTCACACCCTGGAGGCGGTACACTTCCTGGATTTCGTTGACGATATACTCCTGCACCTTGGTGGGTCCCTTGATGGCCAGGATATCGGCCGGGGTAATGGCACCGTCGGTGAGGGGCGTACCTGCGCGCAGGTAGTCATTTTCCTGAGCCAGGATCTGTTTGGTGATGGGAACAAGGTAGTGTTTTTCTTCGCCGGTTTTCGAGGTGATGATGACCTCGCGGTTGCCGCGTTTCAGTTTTTTCCCGAAGGTTACAACGCCGTCGATTTCTGAAACAATGGCAGGGTCGGAGGGGTTACGGGCTTCGAAGAGCTCAGTAACGCGCGGCAGACCACCGGTGATATCGCCGGCTTTACCCACGGCGCGCGGAATCTTCGAGAGGATGTCGCCGGCCGTAATTTTTTTGCCTTCGGCCACGATGATGTGGGCACCTACGGGCATATCATACGACTTGATGACTTCCTTCTTATCATTGAGAATTTTCAACGAAGGATTTTTCCCTTTATGGCGGGTTTCGATGATGACCTTATCGTTATAGCCGGTTTGCTCATCCGATTCTTCGCGGAAAGTAACACCTTCGATAATATCTTCGAAAACAACTTTACCGTTCACTTCCGAAAGAATCAGGGCGTTGAACGGATCCCAGTCACAAATCTTGTCGTCTTTCTTCACGGCATCACCGTTTTTGAAATACAGGTTTGCGGCGTAGGGAATGTTGCTGGAGGCGAGAACGATTTTCGTAGTGGGGTCAATAATTTTCATTTCAGCGGAACGTCCGAGTACCACCTGGAAATGTTCTTTCTTGCCGGCTTCGTCGAGGCGTGCGTAATCGATGGCTTTCAGCTCGTCAATTTCGAGCACACCGTCGTAACGGGCTTCGATCTTCGACGTTGAAGCGATGTTACCACCGGCCACACCACCCACGTGGAAGGTACGGAGGGTAAGCTGGGTACCTGGTTCACCGATGGATTGTGCCGCGATGACGCCGACGGCTTCACCCTTTTGGATCATCTTACCGGTCGAAAGGTTACGTCCGTAGCATTTTGCACACACGCCATGGCGCGATTCGCAGGTGAGTACGGAACGGATCTCAACAGATTCGATGGGGCTGTTTTCGATGACCCTGCAAAAATCTTCTGTAAGTTCCTGTCCGGCCGCGATGATCAGTTCGCCGGTTTGCGGATGATAAATATCGTGGAGCGTTACACGGCCCAGAATACGGTCGTACAGGGTTTCCACGGTTTCTTCGTT
>CAZPDS010000032.1:0-28457 GCA_964585485.1 uncultured Bacteroidales bacterium | reverse complement strand
ACGGGGGACCAATATTGTACAAGCAGCATTAAGAATCTACGATCGCTGGGGCAGGCTGTTGTTTGAATCAGAAGACGTGGATGCCGGATGGGACGGCCGTTGCAAGGGCAGCGACTGTGCGTTAGGGGTGTATTTTTTCAGTGCGGCAGTGTCCTTCGGGAACGGCGAGACCCTGCAAAAAAAGGGGAATGTGACCCTGGTGCGGTAAAAGTAAAGGCGCATGGTATGCGTCTCCTGTAGCGCGTAGTAATGAGTTGTACAGACGTATGGCATGCGTCTATATGGACAGGGGGGGATAATAATGATCTTTTTTCCATTGCGCAGGGTTGTTTTGGATGTAATTTTTGATTAGTTCAAATTCGTCATCGTTCCGGAGGAAGGGGGCGGCCGTTCCCCTTGTTTTTTTTCGTACCTTTGCCTCACAACAGTCCGCCTTGTCGCTCGTCCCGTTTGCGCGGGACGGGAGGAAAGTCCGGGCAACACAGGGCACCATACTTCCTAACGGGAAGGCCCCGCTTTTGGCGGGGACAGCAAGTGCCACAGAAAATAACCGTCCCGGTACTACGTGCCGGGATAAGGGTGAAAACGTGAGGTAAGAGCTCACGGCCGGGCATGGTGACATGCCCGGCGGGTAAACCTTATGGGTTGAAAGATCAAATATACCGGGGCTTGAGGGTGACCCGCCCAATCCCGGGGGGTAGGTCGTTAGAGCCTGTCGGCGACGGCAGGTCCAGATAAATGACAAGGGTCCGCTCCGGCGGAAACAGAACCCGGCTTACAGGACTGTTGTTTTTTCTTTAAAGTTTTCAAACCTCGGCTGTTGATAAATCAACAGCCGGCGGCACGAAGCACAATACCTTATTATATAATTTTGGCGTTAATATGATGGGTTCTGTCTTTTAGGAACCGCGAACACTGCGGTTTTGCAGACAGCATTCGAATGAAAAACCTTCAACATGAAACGATACGGGACGATTCTATTGTCGGCACTACTGATGCTGGGTGCGGGTTCGGCTCTGCAGGCCCAGCAAACGGCCATTTACGACCGGCCGGATGCCGAATTTCGCGATGCACAGGAATTGTTTAACAAAGAAAAGTACGGCTGTGCACGACAGAAGTACCTGAACGTAATCCGCCTGAACAACGGAAAACCTTCTGAACTCAACGCACAGTCCGCGTACTATGCGGCCATGTGTGCTATCGAACTCTTTAATGATGATGCCGCCTACCGTGTGGTTCAGTACGTACGGGCCTATCCCGAGCATACACGCGTCTACCTCGCCTGGTACCAGCTGGGTCGCTACCACTTCCGCTTTAAGCGCTACGAGGAAGCCCTGGCCGCTTTTGAAAAGGTAGATCCTTATAAATTGCGGGCGGAAGAACGCGCTGAGTATAATTTTAAAAGCGGCTATTGTTTTTTTATCAAGGGCGACAAGGAAGCGGCAAAGAACGCCTTTTTTGACCTGAAGGAGTCGGACAGCAAATACGCCGCCGGCGCCATGTACTATTTTGGGCACATCGCCTACGAAGAGGGAAAGTATGAAACCGCGCTGAAATCCTTCCGAAAGATCACGGCGGATGAGACGTATGGACGTTTCACGCCCTACTACATTACGCAGATTTATTTTCTGCAGCATAACTACGAAGAACTTCTCCGCGTGGCACCGGGTCTGCTGGATTCGGCCTCCTCTAAGCGCGTTCCGGAGATTGCCCGTATGATCGGAGCCTCCTGCTTCCGAACCCAGCGTTTCTCCACGGCCATTCCTTATCTTCACATGTATATTGATAAGGCTCCGGAATCGCCCACACGCGACGACTACTATGAACTGGCCTATTGCTACTATCGCAACAGCGATCCCGACAACGCTGTGCGCTGGTTTGGCCGTGTAAACACCAGCCCGGAAGATTCCCTTTCGCAGCTTACTTTATATCAATCGGCCGACTGCCGTATGCAGACCGGCGATTACCTGCAGGCCATCAACTTTTTCCATATGGCCTATTTGCTGAAAGCCGACCCGCAAATCAGCGAAAATGCCCTCTTTAACTACGCCAAACTGGCCTACGAAAAAGGTTATAATCCGTATAACGAGGCCATCAAAAGTTTCCAGCTCTACATTAATGAATTTCCGGCTTCACCGCACATCGACGAAGCTTACGAATACTTGTCGGGCATGTACCTCTCCACACGCAATTACCGGGAGGCGCTGACTTCGCTGGAAAGCATTAAACGCCGCGACGTAAAACTTAACCGCGCCTACCAGAAAGTCTGCTGTTTCCGCGGTATTGAAGAGTTTAACGACGCTAAGTATGATGAGGCTGCGGCGCTCTTCCGCAAGGCACGGACGGTTCCTGTGGATGCTGCCATCGACGCTCAGTCGGTGTATTGGCTGGGCGAAGCTCTCTATCGTCAGGAGAAATATGATGCCGCCCTGGAGCAATTCCGGCTTTTCCAGCAGATGCCCGGGGGCTTTAGTTCCTCGGAGTTTAACCTGTCGAACTACCAGACCGGCTATTGCTGGTTTAAGAAGAAGAATTATTCGGAGGCCCTTACCGCTTTCCGAAAGTTCGCTGCCGGCGTGAAAAATGAAAGCAAATCCATCGTGAACGACGCTTACCTGCGGGCGGCCGACTGTTTCTTTATGGGAAAGGATTATCACGCCGCCATCGAATATTATGATAAATCCATCGCCCTGATGCAAACCGATAACGACTACGCTTTGTACCAGAAAGCCCTGGCTTACGGACCCCTGGGTAAGTTTGAACAAAAGGCCGCGGTGCTCGATGAATTGGTGTTGAAGTATCCGGCCTCGGCTTATTATGACGATGCGCTGTACGAAAGCGGCCAGACCTGGCAGAACATGGCCAATCAGCAGAAAGCACTTTCGTATTACGATCGCCTGATCAGCCAGTGTCCGCAGTCGGCCTGGGTTTCACGCTCCATGCTGAAAAAAGGATTGATTTACTACAATACCGATCAGGATGAAAAAGCACTTGCGACCCTGAAGCAGGTGGTGGCGGATTACCGCGGCACGGAAGAATCCAAAGAAGCCCTGGTGGCCCTGAAGAACGTCTTCGTTTCCCTCGACCGTGTGCCGGAATTCTTCACCTATGTTACCGGACTGGGTGAAAACCTGACCGACGATGTCCAGGATTCGCTGACCTGGATCGCCCTGGAGAATAAGTACATGAACAATGATTGCAAAGGTGCGGTGAAAGGCTTTTCGGATTACCTGAACCGCTTTCCAAACGGACAGTTCGTGATGGACGCTCACTTCTATCGCTCCGAATGCTTATACGCCACGGGCGATAAAGCAGAGGCGCTTCCGGGTTATCTTTTTATTGCCGATAAACCGGCCTCGAAGTTTCTGGAAACCGCGCTTGTGAAAGGATCAGAAATTACGATGGAGCAAAAGAATTTTAACGAAGCGATGCGCCTTTACCAACGGCTGGAGGACGTGGCCCAGTACAAGAGTAACATCCTGACGGCCCGTGTCGGTCTGATGCGTTCGCACGCCTTGCTGATGCATCAACAGCCTACCATCGTGGCCGCGCAGCATTTACTGTCGACAGAAAAACTGCCGGAGGAGCTGGGCATCGAAGCACACATGGTCATCGGACGTACGGCCTTGCTGATGGACAGCATTTCCACTGCGGTCGCAGAATTTAGCACCGTTACCCACCTGTCGAAGTCCGAATTCGCCGCGGAAGCCAAGTGGAACCTGGCCTACATTCAGTACATACAGGGTCAGTACGATGAATCGGAAAAATCCGCCATCGACCTGATCAATCAGGTTCCCTCGTATGATTACTGGATCACGAAAGCCTTTATTCTGATTGGTGATATCTATGCGAAAAAAGGAAACTACCGTCAGGCGAAATACACCCTGCAAAGTGTTATTGATAACCATGAGGGCGCTGATCTGGTGAAACTGGCGCAGGATAAACTGAACCTGATCATCGAAGCCGAGCGCCAGGAAGAGCTTCTGAAACAGCAGCCAATCCTGAATCCTGACGACAATACGAACGGCAGCACGCAGGAAGAAACGCCCGGTCAACAATAATGGAGGACGAACAGAATGAAAAATATCATGCATATAAACACGAAATGGCAGCTGTGTCTGCTCGGTCTGGGATGCCTGGGTTTTTTGCAGCCGCTGGCGGCACAGCACAATGAATTTGTCACCGTGGTTTCTTCCTATCAGCCGGTGGTATCGGACGCGAATAAGATCCTTACGCAGCCGGCCATTGCCGATACTTTTTTCGAGAAACCCCAGATGAAATACAACGTGATGAACCGCGTGGCCCGTACGGATTATACTACGGAACCAATCAAGGCAGCACGGATCGGCGACGCCACCGTACCCAAGATTTATCGCTTTTTGCTGAAAGCCGGCTGGGGCAATTACACTACCCCTTACGGCGAAGCCTTCTACAACAACCTGCAGTCGCGCAGCTATTCCATCGGTGCGCATTATAAGCACATCAGTTCCTATGGCAAACTGAAGAATTACGCCTACCCCGGATTCAGCGAAAATATAGCGGAAGTGTTCGGTGATAAGTATTTCAGCAAGCACCTGCTTTCAGGGTCCATCGGCTATGAGCGGGATGTGGTTCATTACTACGGGTTCAAACCGGCGGATTTTGCCCTGGTTCCATCGAAGGAAGAGATTAAGCAACGCTTTTCTCTCATTCGCGCGGAAGCGCACCTGAACAGCATGGTCAACCCCGATTCACTGAAGCTGAATCATCAGGTGGACCTGGGTTACTACAATTTCAGTGATCGCTACGGCTGCAGCGAAAACAATATCTTCCTGTCGGGCGATGTGAACAAGGAACTTAATCTGATCAAGATCACGAAATCGCAGGTGCTGGGGGGTACGGTGTCGGTGGATTATTATTTCCGCAACGACAGTGTGATGAAACACAACACCGGAATCATTGCCCTGAAACCCTACCTTCGCACACGCTTCAAGGCTTTTACCTTCAATATTGGATTGGATGCCAGCGTCGAAATGGACACAGTCACCAACCTCCATTTTTATCCGATTGCGGATATGCAATTCAACATCGTGAAGGAAATCCTGATCCTGTATGCCGGGATCAAGGGGAGCATGCAGGCCAATAGTTTCCGTTCGCTCACCGGCGAGAATCCCTTTATGACGGGCATGGCGCCCATGAAAGCCAGCAATAACAAAATGGATCTTTTCGCCGGGATCCGCAGCAACATCAGCCGCGAACTCAGCGCGCATGCCTATGCCTCGTACCGCATCGTACACGACATGCCTTTCTTTGTGATGGATACCAACAATGAGTACGGTAACAAGTTCACCCTGCTTTACGACCATGTCAACATCTTCCAGGTGCGCGGCGAAATCAGCTGGCAGAAGGATGAAAAAATCTACCTGCGCGTGGGCGGTGATTTTTGGAACTATGATATGCGGAATGAAGCGAAAGCGTGGAACAAGCCGTATTTCGACATCTTCACCAATTTTAAATACAACATTGCCTCCAAAATTCTGATCACCGCGGATCTGTACGTCTATTCCGACCGCTGGGCCAAACGTTATACCGCTACCACCATGGCGCCCCTCAAATTGGGCGCGTATGTCGACGGGAATTTGGGAATCGAGTACAGGTATTCAAAAATTTTAGGCGCTTTTCTGAATGTCAACAACATTGGTTCGTCGCGTTATCAGAAGTGGGCCAATTACCCATCTTACGGTATAAATGTACTGGGCGGAGTGTCATACTCATTTTAATCTGTAAACATGGTAGGAGAAAAAAACGAATTTCAGGTCAAGGGCGAAGAGCTGGTTAAGAAAGTTAAACAGCTGATCCATGAAGGCAACATTCGCCGTATCATTATCAAGGATAAGGAAGGCCTGGTCTTTCTGGAAATCCCGCTCACGGTGGGTATTGTCGGCACTACTCTGATTCCGGTATGGGCGGCACTGGGTGCGCTGGCCGCACTGGTGGCGGATTTCACCATTGTGGTGGTGAAGAAAAACGAAGACCCTACGGCCTAAAGCCTTTTGCTGGTTTTGGGTACGGGTCAAATTCACGAAGCGACTGCTCGTCGGTAACATTGCCTGAATGAAGAACGCGGGGCCCTTGCCTGGCCCCGCGTTCTTTTTAGTGCGGAAATAAGGGAAAAACTACTATTCCACCATCACTTTTCCCGTCATTACGCGGGGGCCGGACTGGGCACGGATATAGTAAATCCCGGAGGCCTGATTGCTCAGGTCGATGCTCACCGGCAGGGCGTCGGTAAAGGAATGCCGGACTTGGCGGACGATTTTGCCAAAGCCATCGTACACGGTGATGTCGAGGTCGATGTTTACATTTTCACTGAGGTTGATGGTGAAGATGCCGTTGGTAGGGTTGGGACTGAAGCGCAGGCTGTTGCTGCTCATGCTGAGCTCGCGGATGGCATCGGCGAAACCGGTTTCATCGGCCAGAATGACGTAGTAATCGAAATCGCCGGCACCGCTGCTGCGGGTTTCACCGCAGGTGATGATGTTCCCGTTACTCAAAACGTTCAGAGCGTACAGGGCCTCGGCATCGCTGCCTCCAAAGGTGTTGGACCAGGCGGCTACGCCGGTGCTGCTAAGCTTGGTCAGGAAGCCATCGGAATTTCCTGTGAGGATATTGTTGGATGCCCCGCACAGCAGGATGCTGCCGTCAGCAGCCAGGTCAATATCGTTGTAAGAGAAGGAAGATGCGGCTGTTTTCATCCAAAGGCTGTCGCCATTGGCGTCGATCTTACGCAGAAAGGGTTCCGGATTAAAGGTGGTGTTGGCGGCGGCGCCGCAAATCAGGAACCCGCCGTCGGCAGTCTGCACGGCCGCGTTTGCGAAACCCACATTGTTTTTCCGGTGGGTGCGTGTCCATAAGGTGTCGCCGCTGGCATCGGTGCGAAGGTAATAGACATCGTAATTGGTGCCGCTGTTCATTGCGTAGCCTGCCACGAAATACCCCAGGTCGCTGGTCTGGATCACATCGGTGCCATGCTCAAAGCCGCTGCCGCCGTAGTTCTTCTTCCAGGTGGTGTCGCCGGTGGCGCTTATTTTTATCAGCATCAGGTTCGCCGGATTGGCCGGGGTGTTCCCGCTTAGAATGTAACCTCCATCGGCGGTGACCGCCGCAGTATAACGCAGCGCGAAAATGTTAACGGGGCCGGTCTTCTGCCAACTGACCGCTCCGGTAGCGTCGAGTTTTACCAGGGCAGGCTCCAGGTTTTCCGTGGAGGCCGTCATCAGGAAACTGCCGTCAGCCGCGGTAACGATGGAATAGCACGAGTCAAGGCCCTGCGCTTCAAAGGTGCGTGACCAGGCCGTGTCGCCGGTTTGGGTGATTTTTATAATCCATGGATAAACGTCACCGGAAGTGAAATTGGCCGCTGTGCCTCCAACGAGAAAACCATTGTCGTTGGTCAGCGTAAGGGTAAAGGCGGACTCAGCGCCTTCATAGCCGTAGGTACGAATGAAGGTAGATTGGGCAAGCAGGGCCGGCACGGAAAACATCAGCAGGACAAAGAAAACATACTTTTTCATACGGGACTTATTAGAATGAATAAATGAATAAATGACGATTTGTTATGCAACGCTATAAAGCGCCGGTAAAAATAGAAAATATATTTCAACCGGCGTAAGCGCGTTTTTCTTGCGCGTGTCTGAATACTGGATTTAGGGTGAGGGACAGGACCCGGCCTGCCCTGCGTTCAGGAAATCTTTTTTTTGATAACATTTATGGAATCGTTTTTAGGGGCGACTCTCAGGCCGGCATTTTTTAAAAGCAAAAAAATCACAACCTAAAAAAATCAACGTATGAAAAACCAGGGAGTAAATCTGACAGTGCTGACCCTTGCGGTGGTGCTGTTTATGGCGCTCTTGCTGCCATCTATGCTGCTATCGCAGGAAAAGCCAGGATCGTATACGTACGTGTCCCGCAACAGTCTTAAACCGCAGAATGAGGGCGAAAAAGAGGATGATAAAACCTTGTCGCCCTATTTTTATGTGCCGGGTGCAGCGGATGTGGAAGCACTTCCGTTGAAGTCCACCACGGCGGATGTTAATATTATCGGCGTTATTGCTGATGTGAAGGTGACGCAGGAATACATGAACACGGGGAAGAAGCCCATTGAAGCGGTCTACATTTTCCCGGCCTCCACCCGGGCCGCGGTTTACAGTGTAAAGATGTACATTGGCGATCGGATGCTGGTGGCGAAAATCAAGGAGAAGGAGCAGGCCCGTCAGGAATACAACGATGCGTTGGAGGCCGGGAAAACGGCTACTCTTCTCGAACAGCAGCGGCCCAACGTGTTTCAGATGAACGTGGCGAATATCTTGCCCGGTGATACCGTGAAGGTTGAGTTATGCTATACGGAGCTGCTGATTCCGGAAGGTGGTGTGTATGAATTTGTCTATCCGACGGTGGTGGGCCCCCGTTACTCGAATCAGCCGGAAGCCACGGCCAGCGCTAATGATAAGTGGGTATCCAATCCGTATTTTCATCAGGGGGCAGCGCCTACAGTGATGTTTGATTTGTTTGTGACCGTTTCGGCGGGCATGCCCATCAAAAAGCTCGCTTGCCCATCGCATGCAATGAACATTAAGTACGATGGTCCTTCCACGGCCATCCTTGGCTTTACGGAGAATCATGGTTTTGAAGGCAATCGCGATGTTGTCATCCAGTATGTGCTGGCCGATGCCAAAATTGAATCGGGTATGCTGCTTTTTCAGGGGAAATCGGGTGAAGAAAACTTTTTTCTGACGATGATACAGCCCCCGCCCCGGCCCACGCCGGAGCAGATTCCCGCACGGGAGTATATTTTTATTGTGGATGTAAGTGGCTCTATGTACGGTTTTCCGATCGAGACATCAAAGAAGCTGATGAAAAATCTGATTTCCAATATACGTCCGACCGATAAATTCAACCTTATGTTGTTCGCGGGCAATGCATCGGTCATGGCGGAACGTTCCTTGCCGGCCACGAAGGAGAATCTGGACAAGGCGCTGAAGCTGCTCGACGAACAGCAGGGTGGGGGCGGAACCGAATTGTTACCTGCCTTAAAAAGAGCGCTGTCGATAGAGAAGGATCCAGGTTGTTCGCGCACCTTTGTGATTGCCACGGATGGTTACGTATCCATTGAAAAGGAAGCCTTCCAATTGATACGTGACAAGCTGGGAGAGGCTAACTTTTTTGCTTTTGGTATTGGCAGCTCGGTGAATCGTTATCTTACCGAAGGCATTGCCAATGCCGGCAAAGGCGAAGCTTTTGTGATTACCGATCCTTCTGAATGTGATGCCAAAGCGGAAAAATTTCGTAAGTATATTCAATCGCCGGTACTCACCGATATTCGGGTGGATTTCGGCGGCTTCGGGGCCTACGATGTGGAACCCCTGAACCAACCGGATGTGCTGGCCGAGCGTCCGCTTATTCTGTTTGGAAAGTACCGGGGCGCAGCGAGCGGAACGGTCAAGGTCACTGGTGTCAGCGGCGAGAATCCGTTTTCCTGGAAATGCGATGTTTCAACACTTCAGCCGGAGGCTCGCCATGAGGCCTTACGCTACCTGTGGGCGCGCGAAAGGATCCGCAACCTAAGCGATTTTGGCGAAGACGACGAGGCAACGAAAGCCACCGTGACCCGCCTGGGCCTGAGGTACAATTTGCTGACGCAGTATACTTCGTTTATTGCCGTTGATTCGTTGATCCGCAACACCGACGGCAGGCCTGTAACGGTGAAGCAGCCTCTTCCTCTGCCCAAGGGCGTTAGCGACTATGCCGTGGGCGGTGCGGCCACCGGCTTCCAACAGGGCAAAAACTGCAGTCCTTCACGTGTTACGGGCACATCGCGTTGTGCGGAAGAGAAAACCGCCTACAAGCCTACAGCTGCCGATGCTGATGCGGATACCGATGCTGGTTTTGCCGAGACTACACCAACGTACCGCGGTGGTGAAGAGGCGCTGCAAAATTTCATTCGGGCAAATCTTGTGGTGCCGGCTGAAGCCTTGAAGGCCGGGCTCAGCGGGACCCTCTACGTTCAATTTACCGTGGAGGCCAACGGCTGTCTTACCAATATTAAAGTTCTACGCGGACCGGGTTATGGATTGGATGAAGAAGCGATTCGTGTGTTGAAATTAATGCGCGGACAATGGATGCCGGGCCAGCGGGGCGGTAAAACAGTGGCCATGCAACTTACGATTCCGGTGCACTATTAAGCAGGGCCGGAATCCAGGGGTCGGTAGGTGGGCGCCGACCGGCCCCTTTTTTTTATACGTTGATTTTTCTACCTTTGCAAACGCCGGTTGAAGCCGGGTTCGGTGACCGGCAACGCTACATTAACGATCACGATACGCTAGCATGAACAACTTGTGGAGTATGGGTTTGGGGAAACGAACAGTGCGCTGTATGGCACTGGCAGGCTTGCTGTTGCTCTCTCTGGCAGGCGCCCGTGCGTGGGTGATCCCTGCTCCCGCACCTGACTTCCCCACGGATACAATGATCAACGTGAAGTACCTGATGGGGAAATACAATGCCGCTACCGACCTCGTGTTTTCTGAAGTTGAAGCGCCCTATGCGGGTCGAAAGGGCATCTATCTCCGTGAAGAAACGTACGGTGCATTCATTAATATGTACAATGCAGCCCAACGCGAGGGTGTGGAGCTGGTGGTTGTTTCCGGGGTTCGCAGTTTCGCTCATCAGAAAAGTCTTTGGGAAGCCAAGTGGTTCGGACGTGTGCCCGTGGAAGGCAAGAACATGGCGACCACAGTGAAGGATCCGGTGGAAAGGGCCCGCATTATTTTGAAATATACCGCCATGCCCGGCACGTCACGCCATCATTGGGGAACAGATCTTGATCTCAACAGTACAGAACCGGACTATTTTGAAAGCCCGGAGGGCATGAAAGTGTATGCATGGTTGTGTGCCAACGCTGGCCGCTATGGTTTTGTGCAACCATATACGGCAAAAGGTGACCAGAGGCCGGTGGGCTTTGAAGAAGAAAAATGGCACTGGACACACGTACACATCTCACGTTATTACATGGAAGCCTGGCGAAATCACGTGACTTATGCCGATATTTTGGGCTTTGCCGGCGCCGCCACCGCAGATTCACTAAATATTATTGAAGATTACGTGCTGGGTGTTAATCCGGATTGTAAGTAAGCAGTCCTTCCGGATATTCAACCTGAACCAGAAATAATCCCCGGGCGGGCATACTTTGTCCGGCTTCACATCGATTTCCGGAGGAAATGATGGCGCGCAGGCCCGCTGCATCCAGCTTAGCCTGTCCCATTTCCAGCAGGGTTCCCACGATGGCGCGCACCATGTTGCGCAGGAAGCGATCGGCGGTGATGTTAAACACCAGCAGGTCGTCGGCCGGGCGGGTCCATTCCGCCTTTGTAATCCGGCAAAGGTTGGTGTGTGTTTGCGTGTGGGATTTGGAAAAGCAACTAAAGTCGCTGTATTCGGCGATGATCCGTGCTCCTTCGTTCATCCGCTCCAGGTCGAGGGGAGGGGTGAAGCGGTAGCTGAAGTCGGTGGTAAATGGATTTTTACGCCGCGCAATACGGTATTCGTAGGAGCGCGCGCTGGCACTGAAGCGGGCGTGCGTATCGGTGGCCACCGGAAATACGCTGTACAGGCTGATGTCGTTCGGCAGGATATTGTTGAGCTTTTTGGTAAGCTGCGCGCAGTTCTCCGCACTCATGAAATCGTCGGTTTCGAAATGAGCGTAAAAACAGCTTGCATGCACACCGGTATCGGTACGTCCGCAGCCCGTAAGTATAACCTGAAAACGGAGTATTAAACGCAGGGCATCCGTCAGCACCTGCTGCACGGTGACAGCATTGGGCTGCAGCTGCCAGCCGTGATAAGCCGTGCCGTTGTAGGCCAGGTGTATAAAATAGCGGTACATCGCAGGCAAAGGTAGGAAATTCATTTTTCTTTCTTTTGAAATAAGTATATTTGTCCTCTTATAAAAGCACACAATGGTTGTTGATATATTTATTCCCTGTTTTATTGATCAGGTGTACCCGCAAATCGGGATGAACATGGTGAAAATCCTGGAAAGTCTCGAGATTGGGGTTCACTATAACACGGAACAGACCTGTTGCGGTCAGATGACCTTTAACAGTGGGTATTGGGAGCAGACACGCTGCATGGGGGAGAAATTCATCCGCGATTTTCCCAACAACCGTCCGGTGGTGGCGCCATCGGCCTCCTGCGTTAGCATGGTCCGGAATTATTATCCGGAGATGTTTCACAATTCTTCCCTGCACAACGAATACAAGCAACTTCGCTCCAATCTTTTTGAATTCACCGATTTCCTGGTGAACCAATTGAAGATTACACGCCTGGGGGCAACGTTCAATGCGGCCGTTACATACCATGATGCGTGTGCTGCCTTGCGCGAGTATGGACTTAAAGACGAGCCCCGTGCTCTGCTCAGTCAGGTGCGGGGATTAGAACTGCGCGAGATGAAAGAAGCTGAAGTATGCTGTGGCTTCGGTGGTACTTTTTCCGTGAAAAACGAGCCCATTTCCACCGCCATGGCGGAACAGAAGATACAGAGTGCCCTTGAAACCGGCGCTGAATATATTGTTTCCACGGAGGCTTCCTGCCTGATGAATCTCGAAGCTTATATCAATAAACACAAGTTGCCCATAAAAACCATCCACATTGTGGATTTGCTGGCATCCGGCTGGTGATCTCCTTGCATCCCGGGAAAGGGGCAGGTTTTTCAAAACAATGGCAATGAAACAGGCAAGCTCTTCAGGCTGGTGGTTAAAACTTGCAGTGGCCTACCTCATCATCGCTGTTATTGTTTTTTTTGCTGCCCTTGAAACGGGATTTCTCTCCGAAGACTATTGCATTCTTTTACTGATGAAGGAACGAGGCTCTTTCGCACTTCTACCTTCAGAGCACGGCATTTTTATGCCCATGGCTTTTCTTTTTTTTAATGCGCTTTTTCCGGTTTTTGGGCTGCTGGCGTGGCCTTACCATGCTGTTTTTGGTTTGATGCATGTGGCAAATGCCTTATTGGTGGCTGCATGTATGCGTAGATTGGCAGATTTGTTTTGTCCCGGATTTAAACAGCAATCCTGGCTGGCTTCTTATGCAGGACTTATATTTCTTATTTTTCCATATCAAACGGAGGTTGTTACCTGGATCTCGGCGGGGGCGTACGCGCTGTCCTTGTTTTGCGCAATGTGGAGCCTCCTGCTTTTTTTAAATTGGATGAAGTCAGGTCGTCCCTGGCCTATGGTGGGAGCGATATGCCTCTATCTTCTGGCTTGTTTTACGAAGGAATTTGCGCTCGTTTTTTTGCTTGTCTATGGACTGCTTATGATTTTTTACACTTTCGGGAGAAGCAAACTTCGTTATGTAAAAAATTCTCCTTCTCAAAATCTATTCGTTTTCATGATTTTTCTGTTAGCCGCTTCGCTTTATTTTCTTGTGCGCTATGTGGCGCTGGGGCAGTGGATTGGTCAGTACGGCAATGAAGTGCATCTCGATTTCAGGCCCGCATTGATGTGGGATGGATGGGCGGCCTACCATGCAAAATTTTTCTTGTTTTACCGGGTACTCCCTGATTTTTTGCGCGAAATCTTTCGTTTTATGGCCCATCATCCTGTCATTTTTCTGATTTCGATCCTTCTATTTTCGGCCGGGATGTATCTGCTTTTTCGTTATCGTCGGCCTTTCCCGGAAACGGGCCTGTTGAAAATGAGTGCGTTTTTCTATCTGTGTTTTCTTGCATGCCTGATCCCGGCCCTCAATCTGGAGACCACCTCACTGGGGGCGGTACAGTCCGATCGTTACGGGTATTTCGCTTCTGTATTTTTTTGCATGATGTTCGTTTGCTTCGTATTTGTGTTTATCCGAGGTCGGATCCTGCGGATGGCCGCTTTGTGTGTGTTTTGTGCATGGCTGGGCGTACAAACCTTCAAAACCAACGCACTTTGGCTGCAAACGTCTCAATTGACATGCAAAATCACAACGACCATTAAGAACATGCAAGGTGCTGAACAAAAGCTTTATCTGATCGGGCTTCCCGAGTCTTATCAGGGGGTATATGCCTACCGAAGTGGTTTTTGGGAGTGCATGAAGATTGAAAACAATCTCGACAGCAGCTCGATCGTGCTGCTGTCGTACGCGACAGTGCACAAGGGGGATCATATTGAGATAGTGAGCAGTGGCCCCGCACATCAGTTAAAATTCACGGGGGCTGGAGCGTTTTGCAAATGGCGCTACACCGGACACGATTTGCCCTTTCTTTATAATTATTCATCTGTTCACTATCACAATCTCGTTGTTCAAACTGAAGATAGCTCCAATACAACCATTTGTGTTGTTCAGAGCGACGGGGATTTGACCCGAATACGCTAAGGATTGATTTCTTCAGGCCTGGGATTTGGTGGATTTTTCGCCGTCTTAAAAATCCGTTAATAATACTGTAAAATGCCTTGTATTTTGTTCAATTAATGTAATTTTGCCGATTGAATTACATGTTTTGTTTTTATATATTTTAAACTGGAAATATTCTGAGCATGAAAAGATTATTTTTTGCAGGACTGGTCCTCTTTTTTAGTTCCTTCTTCACGGTGCGTGCGGATGAGGGGATGTGGCTTCCGATCTTACTGGACGATCACGCTGAAGCGGAAATGAAACGTTTGGGTATGAGAATTTCCGCCCAGGATATTTACGATGTCAATAAGCCCAGTCTGAAGGATGCGGTGGCCTTGTTTGGCGGTGGTTGTACGGCGGAAGTAATTTCCGACAAGGGCCTGGTGCTCACCAATCATCACTGCGGACTAAGCGCGATCCAGTCTCACAGCAGCGTGCAGTTTAATTATATCACCAATGGTTTCTGGGCCCGGAGCAATGCCGAAGAGCTTGAAAACAAGGGCTTGAAAATGACCTTTCTGGTACGGATGGAAGATGTGACGGAAAAGGTTTTTAAGGGCATTGTTGAAAATATGGATGATTTCAAACGTCAGTCGTTGCTGGATGCCAACATCGCCGCGATTGAAAAGGAAGCCAGCGAAGGAAATGCCTATGAAGCCAAGGTGAAGCCTTTTTACCACGGGAATCAATATTTTCTGATCGTATCTCAGGTTTTTCGCGACATCCGGCTGGTGGCGGCGCCGCCTTTTCGCATTGGTAGTTTTGGTGGTGATACCGACAACTGGATCTGGCCCCGGCATACGGGGGATTTTTCGCTCTTCCGCATCTATGCCAACGCCAACAATGAACCGGCCGACTATTCCACCTCCAACGTTCCTTATGTGCCCAAGAAGCACCTGAAGGTTTCCACCCGGGGTGTAAAGGAGGGCGATTTTACGTTTGTATTCGGCTATCCGGGAACCACCCAGGAATACCTGACGTCGTGGGGCGTCGAAATGGTGGCTGCCATTGAAAACCCCGCCATGATCCGCATCCGTGAAAAGCGCATGGAGATTATGAAACGTTACATGAAGGATAGCAAGTTCACGCTGCTGCAGTACACCTCAAAGTACGAGGGCGTTTCCAATTACTGGAAAAAAATGATTGGCGAAACCAATGGCGTGAAAAGGCTGGATGCGATCAACCTGAAAAAGGCCTTTGAAATCCGCTTTACCGAGTGGGTGAACAGTACGCCGGAAAATAAGGCACGTTATGGTACCCTTCTTACTGAATTTGAAGAGGCCTATAAAAAGGCAACACCGCTGAACCTGGCCTTTGATTATATTTACGAGGCGGGTATTGGTGTGGAAATCGTGAAGTATGCTTACAACTTCGTTCAACTAAGTGATCTCAGTAAAAAGGCCAATGTTAGCGAGGCTGAGGTGGCCGAGTTGGTGGCGAAGTTTAAAGCCGGTTCCAGGTTCTTCTTCAAGAATTACAACGTGGGCCTCGACCGCGATGTGATGGCGGCTTTGTTCCGCATCTGGTACCTGAACCTTGACCCGGCCTGGCAACCGGATGTGATTTATACGAATGGGGCGAAAACCAAGGGCGATTTCAATAAATTCGCGGATCATGTTTTTGCCAACACGGTGTTCAGCTCGGAAGAAAAACTAACGAAGTTTCTGGATGAGTACACTATTAAATCCGTCAAAAAGCTGGATGCGGATCCGGCGCTGAAACTGGCCCGTGAGATATATGGATATTATTACAAACGGATATATCCTGAACTATCGCTTACCGAATCCCACATCGAGGATTTGTACGGTGTATACATGAAAGCTATGCTCGAGATGGAGCCCAACCGGAAGTTTTATCCTGATGCCAACAGCACCTTGCGCGTATCGTACGGTACCGTGGGCGGCTTTATTCCGCGCGACGGACTTGATTATGAATACTACACCACGCTGGATGGTGTGATTGAAAAGGAAGATAGCCTGGTGCATGATTATGAAGTCGACGATCGTCTGAAAGAATTACACCGCACTCAGGATTATGGCCGCTGGGCTTACGGCGACGGCAAGGTTCATGTATGTTTCATCGCTTCCAATCATACCACCGGCGGCAATAGCGGCAGTCCGGTGCTGGATGCAGACGGTAATCTCATTGGCTTAAACTTCGACCGTGTTTGGGAAAGCACGATGAGCGATATTATCTACGATCCGAAGCAATGCCGGAACATTGCGCTGGATATCCGTTACGTGCTTTTTATTATTGACAAATATGCCGATGCGGATTATCTGATCGACGAGATGGACCTGATCGACTAGTTGGACCAGGCGATCGTAGTTTTTAATTTCCGCAATGTCTTGTTGCAGAAATGAGTCAGGCCTTTGCCCAATTCATGTTCGTCCAGAATGAATTCAATGGCGCTTACTATTTCCGGGCTTATTTCAGGAATTTGCTCCCTTATTTTTAGCAGGATACCAAGTGCGTGGTAGCGGATGGAAATCGCTTCGGCCGGCGATAAGAACCACTGGAAACACAAGTCCAGCAAGCGTCCGGGATCTTCAATGCCGCTGATTCCGGTGTAGTCATGGATCACTTTCAGGTAGCTTCGTTTCACGCCATCGGTGGTGGATGTGCTTATTTTTTCTATCACTTCCGTGAGAATCGGCCGGATTAAATCCGGCTTGTACTGGCAGCAAATCTCGGCCACGCGGGCAAGGCGCATATTGAAGGGGTAGGGTTGCGTGAAGGAGAGTTGTACGACTTCCCGGAAACGGGCGGGGTCGTTATTGACGGCTTCGGCGCCCAGCTCCATGGTAAGCCGGCTGCTGTCGCCCAATTTGCTGATAACGTCAGGCGCTGTTGTATTATTGATCCTTGCCTTCTTTGTTGGGCTCACGAATTTTCTTCTTTTTCTTTTTGAACAACTCGCCGAAGTTGTCAAATTCACGACGGTAAAAGATGCCCACGCCCTGGGTATAGGGGGCTTCCTGAATGAAGTAATCCTGCTGATTCGATTTGTTGAAAACGTGCAGGCGGGTCGCATCGGTTATACGAACTTCTACATCCACATCGCCCACGATGTTGCTGGATTTTTCGGTGCTGTTGTTAAGGTTTCCGCCCACACCTACATTGCTTTCAATGCGCACACGGTCGTTAAACAACTGGGTGCTGAGGGCCAATTCCACCTCACGTTGGGTGATGGCATCCCCGGGCCGGTAGTTTACGCCAATGTCAACGTCTTTACTGATTTGGGACAGCCAGTTGCTCATTTGGTTGGAGAGCACTTCACTCGGGATGTTGCCCAGCAAACCGGCGGCCTGCGCGTTATTACCGCCGGCAGACACGCCGGGATTGTAGAAACCGTTCACGACGAGCAGCGTAAGAAAATTATACGTCAGGTTTTGTTCGATAACGGTCATGTATTTCCGCTTGGTGAATTCGTCGAGCTGCGGCAGGTCGATATCGAAAGTGAAGTTGGGATTGATGAGCGGTCCGCTCATGTTGATGATGCAGTTCACGGGGATGGATCCGCGCTGTTCGTCGAAGCCCAGGGAACTCACCGAAGCCTTTAAGTGATACAAAGCCTTCAGGTTGAGTTCAGCATTGTACGGATCGCCCGTCCAGCTGATGGTTCCGCCTTCCACAATGTTGAATTTTTTATTCAGCACATTTTCAAAGGTGAACAGGTAATCACCGCTGCTCACGGTCATATCGCCTATCATGGTGAATTTTTCTTCCGCCGTCAGCATCATGTTGAGGTTTCCCTTACCGCGTCCACGAATGCGGTCGCCCACGGTCGGATCAAAGATGATTTGCACTTCGGCATCATCGGTAATTTCGAGCTTGCAGTTTAGTTCGATACCGGCGAAATGACGGGGCTTCTTTTTCGAAAGCGCCTGTCCTTCTTTGTTGATAAAGGTGATGAAATTATTCTCTGAAACCTCGCTGGTGTATTCCATGGGGACAAACAACTGACTGTTGGGGTCTGTCGTAATATCGAGGTCGATTTTTACTTTTTGCTGGTCGCCCTTGATACGTCCGAAGCCGCTCACATATCCGTGGCCATAAAACAAGTCGTTCATGGAGGCGGTGGTGTTCAATACCTGGAGTTTTCGCGGATAGAGCTGGATGTCGTACGTCCAGTCGCGAAAGCGGTTGTGGTGTACCTGACCGTGGCAGAGAGCGGTGTCGCCGCGCGGAATGTCGCGCATGACCAGATTATTGAAGGTGATGCTGTTCTTTTCGAAAATAATTTCGTCGTGTGTGAAGGCATAGGAGGTGTTCAGGTAGGGGATGGTAAGAAAGGTTCGCATGGCCTTAGCGGTACCCCGTAATTCCGGATCGCGGAAAAGTCCTTTCAGGGTAAGATTTCCGGATGCAATGCCATCATTCACCACCACCACGCCTTGGAAATATCGGTTCAGGCTTTTGATCTGAAAGTTTGTAACCACCGCGGCCAGGTCGAAATTGTTCTTTTTATCCGCCGGATAGATATAGCCTGAAACCGAGATGGGTCGTGATGTTTCCGACATCCCAACATACAAAACATCCATGTGCAGCGCAATGCCCTTGCGCGCATCGTCCCACGCGCTCGACAGGGTGGCGTCGCCCATTTTACTGCCGTTAAACCCCAGTCCGCGTATGCGCAGATCGCTGATAAAACTGGGCGAATTCAGGAGGTTGGAGGCTTCCACGTAACCATCCAGGATGCCGTCGAAATCGAAACGGAGGGAGTTGGTGAGATCATCAAAATCGCTAAGGTCGAAATTCATAAAGCGAAGCCGCAGTTTGGCGTCCGGATTATTAGCAATTTTCCCTTTTACTTCCAGTTGTTGTTGATTGGAGATGATGTACAGACCCGGGATGGTGACCCCCAGGGAGTCAATTTTTACATCGCCACCGCAGTAGATATTCCATGTTGTATCCATGAAGGTAATCGTGGAAGGATGCAGTCCAATGAAGGTATTGACATTTTCTGAAAAGGTGAAATAGCCCGCGAAGTCTGCCGAATTGCTATACGGCTCTTTGTGGTTATTCCAGTTTAGTCCGAAGTTGATGCTGTCGTTATTGATATCCGCCGACAGGCGAATATCCTCCATCCCAATGGAGTCGGTGAGGGCGATCGCGTCGCATCGGGTTGTAAATCGAATGTTGTGAGCACCGGTGGACGCCTGGCTTTCGATGTTGTTGAAGCGGATCTTACCGTAAGAGAACAGGTCGGAATGGAAGAAGAGGTTCAAGGCATTTTTGTCGGAGTCGAAGTCTCCCCGCAGTTCAGTGTCGGTGCTCAGGCTGATGTTTTTGTTGAAGTATTTGAGCAGCGGCGTAGCGTTGTAAAAGGTAATGTCGAAGTCGAAATTCTGGCGACGGCTCAACTGGAAGGTGGAATCCAATTGAATGGAAACGCCGGGCAAGTAAGAGCGTATGAATTTTTTGGAAGCGAAAATGAGTTCTTCAAAATAGAAATTACCGGTCAGCATGGCATCAAGATAGTCGGATTTTATGGTGAAAACCCGGTGGTTAAGGAGACCGGTCATGGCCATAAGTTTAAAGCTTTTCAGGGAATATTGTTGATTGCCGTCGCGGTAGGAAGCGTTCTCCACGGTGATGTAACCGATCAGATCATCCGGGTTTTTACCGCTGAAATTCGCTTTAATTTCCCCCGAAATATTATTCAGCGAGTCGCTTTTAATCAGGTTGAGGGCGCTCAGGTTGGCGTTGTTGATTCGGCTGTAGAATGCATAAACCGGGACACTTGATGAGAAATCCACGGATCCGGTGAAGTCGAGGTTCAGGTTTTTATCGCGGACTTCCAGGGCGCCGTCGAAAACCTTGCTCGACAGTTTGCCGTCGACAGTAATATTGCTGTATTGGTATCCCTTCAGGCCGAAAGAGCTGATGTTGCCGTCGATATTGGCCTGGGCTGTTTCGGCGGTATAGCCGGATCCTTGCACCTGTACGTCCATACTCACCGAACCTACGATATTGGCCACATCGAGCACTTGTCCCAGGCCGAGATCCTGGCTGGTGACGTGTCCTTCGTACTGCTGTAGCCCCTTTCCGTTTTCGTCATGCAGGCGGAGTTCGGCGGTAGCCTCGCCGATATCGCTGTTCACCTGCAGCTCGGCGTATATTTCGCGGAGGTTTCCACGGCCTCTGCCGAAGAGATCCACACGCCCCAGTTTAAGCAGTTGTTGAGGGATGGTGAATGCCAGGTGACCGCCGTGGCCATCGGGCAGGTCGAAGTTGGCGAGATCCGCGTAATGCGTGCTGAGCCGGTGAATGTTAGCGGCAAAGGAAATGCCAGCTACATCCGGAAGTCCGGTGATAATGCCACTGCCGCTAAAGCGGGTCTGCTGTCCATATCGCAACTCGATGCCATCCGTTCCAAGCGAATCCACGCGACCGGCGGCATGACCTCTCAGCTCCACGGTCTCGTTCATGTTCAGCAAGGCGGGTGTATAACAGCCGATATCCGCCAGGTTCAGGCGGCTGTTACGGATCGTTGTTTCCATCATAACCCGTTCAATCCAGTGATTGTAGTCATCCCACTGTTGATAGGAGAATTTTAAATCGAGGGAAAGGTAAGAGCCGGGCGTTATGAGCCGGACGTTATCAGCGGTGAGTGCCCGGGGACCAACCGTTACTTCAGCATAAAAATGTTTGAGTTCAAATCCGTTTTTTTCCTGGCCGCTCAGGTTCCGGATGAGGCCGGAGGCCTGGTCACCATCGATACGGAATCCCTCGGCCAGCAGGTCGGAGATCAGTATGTCAACATAGCCGTAATCCATTCCGTAAGCCGGATGTTTCATGTTCTGATTGTTGAATACAAAGCGGGTGTCGGTTATGTGGAGCGACTCCAGGAATACGTGTTGGATGGGTGATTCGCGCTTGGGAAGCAGTTCTTTAAAATACGATACAATAAATTCGAGGTTTAGATTCTCTTCCCCTTTGTATTTCATGAGAGCAAAGAAAGCCGCGTCCAGCTTGATTTCGCCGAGGGTAAGGGTTTTTTCGTCGAGGTCAATGTCTTTAAGATCGGCTTGTAGCGTTCCGGCATAAAGCAAAGGGTTTTGGTGCCGGTCCAGGATGAGGACGTCGTTGAGTTTGATGTCGAGGAAGAAAGTTACATCGATTCCGCCTACCTTTACCGTGGTCCCAAGTTCCTCGCTCAACCAGTCCGTAGCATAGTTACAAAGGATCTGCTGTACCGTACGACTGCGCAACAGAGCGTATAGAGAGGCCGGTACCACAATGAGCAGCACAAAAAAAATCAGCAATATGGTCCGGAGTTTTTTAATAATTTTGTCGTTTATCACTTACATACACTAACGGCCATTCAATTGATAAAGGTATCTGTTGCTATGAACCCATGCATTCTCGGTATTGAATCTTCCTGCGACGACACCTCTGCTGCCGTCATCAAGGGCGACGTCCTGTTGTCGAATGTTGTGGCCGGACAGGATGTTCACCAGGCATTTGGGGGTGTGGTGCCGGAATTTGCATCGCGGGCGCATCAGCAAAACATCGTACCCGTTGTTGAAATGGCACTCCAAAAAGCAAAGGTACATAAAAAACAGCTGGATGCGATCGCTTACACGCAGGGACCGGGCTTACTGGGATCCTTGCTGGTTGGGACGTCCTTCGCGAAAGCCCTTTCGCTGGCGCTGCAGATTCCGCTCATCAGCGTGGATCATCTGGATGCGCATATACTGGCCCATTTTATCCGCTCGGCGGAGGAGCCGGACAAGCAAGTTCCGGAATTTCCTTTTCTCTGTCTTACGGTTTCCGGCGGACACACGCAAATTGCGATCGTGAAAGGGCCGTTTGAAACAGAGATCATCGGCCGCACCATCGACGATGCAGCGGGCGAAGCCTTCGATAAGGCGGCCAAGATACTGGGCTTGCCCTATCCCGGCGGGGTGCTGATCGACCGCTATGCTAAGGAAGGCAACCCGCGGGCCTACGCTTTTGCCGAGCCGCGCATTGCAGGACTGGACTATAGTTTCAGTGGCTTAAAGACCTCAATTCTGTATTTTGTCCGCGACCGGCTGAAGGAAGATGCTGATTTCATTGTCCGGCACCAGGCGGATCTGTGTGCCTCCATCCAGCAGGCTATTGTGAGCACGCTGATGAAGAAGTTACGGCAGGCGGTTGAGGTCACGGGCCTGCGTCAGGTGGCGATTGCGGGCGGAGTGTCGGCCAACAGTGCGCTGCGGTCCACTTTGCTGGCCGCGGGTGAGCGGGGAGGGTGGACGTGTTTTATTCCGGAGCTGCAGTACAGTACCGACAATGCGGCGATGATCGCCATGGCGGGTTGTTTCCATTACCGGGTTGGCCACTTTGCGGCCTCGGATGACACCGCCTACGCCCGCAAGAAAAAGTAAACTTATTCCTGGCTGAAATTTGTGCTCCCGAACGACTCGGGTTTATCGTCCTTGTATTTGCTGGGGCATTTCAGCAGCAGGCTTGAGGCCAGAAAAAGGCTGTCCTGCCAGTGGCCGATAACCACCACCTGCTGGAGTTTGATGAAGTCCTGGGGCCGGGCGCCGGGGTAGAAAATGCGGGCGGTATCGCCGTGGTTGTCGGTCATATAAAAGCGGAAGCGCGGCCCGTTCAGGGTATCCATGATCATGGGCTTGTCTTTAATGAGGTGGCCGATGATCTGAACCTCCTGTCCGGGATTTTTTCGGGCCTGTTTAAAATCACTGTACGTATCCGATTTAAACACGGTGGTGAAGATCACGGCGAGGGCGATGATCAGCAGGAGCACGATAATGAGGTGGGATGTTTTCATGGATTTTGTTTCGGTCAAAGATAGGAAAAATTGGGGATGAACCGCAGGGTCTTGTCGGTTACGCAGGGATTTCGTAAACGGATCCAGCCGAAAACTGTCCACAATTTCGTACCTGCCAGCCCGATGCATTATTTTCCTTTAATGTTACTTTTTGCTTTTCCCCCGCGCTGCCCCGCGGTTTTGACGGGCCCCGCGCGCACGCTATACGCAAGCCGTTTTGCACGTCACATCTTGCGCCGGGAAGCAGAATGTATCTACTATGTCTAATTATTAATTATTAATTTTTAATTCCCCGGGAAGGGCCGGAAGGCTTGCCTTTTGCTGCATTTCCGATCGCCCGGAATGCAGCGGATGCAATTTTCTGTTTTGCATTCAACGAATTTCATTACATTTACTCCCCCGAAGGCCTTCTGGGCCTTTATGAAACCACCAACGGCACAGGCACGATGTACTACGTATCCACCGACGCATTAGGCTCGCTTAATCTGCTGATTAAGGCCACGGATGGCACCCTCGCGGCCGATCGGGGCTACGATGCCTGGGGCCGGCGGCGCAACCCGGACACGTGGACCTACAGCAACAGCACGCTCACCCCGCTTACCGACCGCGGCTACACCGGCCACGAAATGATGGACGCCTTCAACCTCATCAACATGAACGGCCGCGCGTACGACCCGCTGGTGGCGCAGTTTCTGAGCCCGGATCCGTTTGTGCAGCATTGGACGAATCCTCAAGCTTACAACCGCTACGCCTATTGTTTGAATAATCCATTGAAGTATTCGGATCCGTCAGGATATCTCTATAATGAATTTGTGAACCAGAATTTGTTTTGGGATAAATATTACATGAATGAATATAAAAACTACGGCCGGACGTTGAATACCCCATTTTTGCGGCAACAGCAGCAAGCATTTGTTTCCTCCGCTGAATTTCAAAATTGGAGGAATAAGTATGATGCCAATACGAAGTATTATAAAAACGATGCCTACATAAAATGGTGCCAGCAGACCGTCAGAGAGTTTCATGAAAACACCGGCACCACGGTGTCGGTGCTGACCATCAATCAAAATTCCAAGGGCGACCTTGAAGGCATGAAACTGTCCCTGGGCTCAGGTACTGAAATATACATGAGTCCGTTTGCTGAAGAATTTTGTTGGGATGATAGAGATGGTGTTGCCGCAGGTGGTGCCACAGGAGGAGGGGGTGAGAAATCAGAACCTTGGTTAACAGTTAATTTTATTAGAGGTATACCACAAATAGAAACAAATTTTACAGATAAAGATTGGGGAGCGATTACACCTGGTCCATTTATTGTTTATCCTAAAGGTGGCTCTAAAGATAAATATTACAATACTCATGAACCTGGTCACGTAGTTCAGTTTTTAATTCTTGGCCCAGTTGCATATTACGGATTGGTTGCTATTCCAAGTCTAACTACAAGTACAACACCTTATCATTCAGATATGCCTTGGGAGAAATCGGCTAATCAATTATGGTATTGGTTAACAGGTGAGAACGACCCTAGAAATCCATTGTATTTTGGACCAAATAAGAAATAAGTATGAGAAAAATATTAATGATTATAGTAATGATTGTTTGTTCCAGTTGTGACATTAACAATCAAAAGTTGTTGCTTGTAAACAAAACTAGCAATACAATATATTACAGATTACTAACAGATACAGTTTTAAATAAAGGACTGCAATTGTACAAGGCATCCGCATATGATACAGTAAGACCGAATTTTGTTACGGGCGGTAAAGGAGCTTGGGAATATTCAATTAATAAAAGGTCAAGCGATAGTACTTTGCATGTTTTTATTTTTAAAACAGACAAGATTACAGATGATATTATTAATAACCAAGAGTTTAAAAGACTTGATTATAAAGTAAATGACTTGGAAGCATTAAAATGGATAATTGTTTTATTGATTCCTCGCTTGTTTACACCAAGCGACAAGTTTTGACGTAGCGTGCAAATATTTTTGTTGAAACTTAAACAACAAAAATATGAAAATCATAGAATTCATGAACAAGTTTTCCGATGAACAAACTTGTAAGGATTATTACCGTGATCTGCGTATGAGAGAAGGCGTGGTGTGCAAAAAGTGTGGTGGAACGAAACAATACTGGCTAGCATCAAAATACCAGTTTCATTGTGCTGCCTGCGGTTTCCGCACAACACTCAGAAGTGGAACTGTAATGGAAAATTCAAGATTGCCTTTTCGATTCTACTTTCTTGTTATGCTACTCATGACAACTACCAAGAAAGGGATATCTGCCTGTGAACTTCAGCGTCAGATTGGGCATAAGCGATACATGACTATTTGGGCTATTATGCACAGAATGCGCGCCACCATGGGGAAACGAGATGATATGTACAAACTTTCCGACATGGTTGAATTTGATGAGGGGTATTTTGAAAAACCTGTTTCAGAAGGCGTTAAAAAGCGGCTCAAACGAGGCCGCGGCAGTCAGCGACAGACAAATGTTGCTGTGATGGCCGAATCTATTCCTCTTGAAGATTTTAAAACCGGAGAAAGCTCAAACCAATGCAGGTTTTTCAAAATGAAAGTATTGAAAACTCAGGATTCGGGTGCAATCGAAGAAGTGGTTCAAGAATCGTTAGACTCCAAAACCATAGTATTCTCAGACAAAAGCACGAGCTATCTCGATATTGAAAAATATATTGAGGCACATGTTACTGAAAAATCAAGTCGAGAGACAACTACTGAAACATTACGCTGGGTGCACATTGCCATTAGTAATGCAAAAAGAAACTTCCTTGGTGTTTATCATAAAATCAAAGGAAATTACCTCCAGAATTATTTGAACGAATTTGTTTATAAGCTTAATAGACGGTATCTTCGATCTGTTTTTGAAAGGCTATTGATAGCAAGCGCGTTCCCTTTCTGGCAAACTAACGAGTAATCAAATTGATTATAACAAAGTAGGTATAACGACTCTTAATTATTGTAACTTTATGCCCTATGATACGACATGAAAAAACACATAAGGGTATACATTCCGCAATAGATTATTATCCGTTTGGAATGGAGATGCCCAAACGGATTAAAGGCGATACTTCCTACCGGTTTGGGTTTAACGGGCAAATGCAGGATAATGAGTTTGTGGGGAAGGATGGAACACATCTTGATTTTGGGTTTAGGGAATATGATAGTAGGATTGGGAGATGGTGGGCACCTGATAAATTAGCCAATGAATACACGTCGTATTCACCTTATAATTTTGCATTAAACAATCCTATTTTGCTAAAGGATGCTGACGGAAACATCGTTGTTGATGGAGATGGGAACCCTGTTTACAAGTCTGGAGGCATTCATCCAGAAGCACAAAAGAACGGAAACACTAATTATTACGAGTGGCGAACTTATTATACAAATGAAGGGCGTGAAATTAAAACAAAAACCCTTGTAGGGATTATAGATGCCAAGGGAGTTGCTATGGAGGTTAAGACATCACAATTATACAATTGTAATGGGTATACACAATTTGCTTCAATAGACAATGTAAACAATCCAGATGACAGTAAATATAAAACAGATTTAGGTTCAGAATACACCAATTATTCTACTGGCGAGGTAACGAAAAATATGGAAAATATCTTAGCTGATGATTATACATCACTTGGCTATGATTTAGCTTCGGCAAGAGAAAAAGCAAACGCAGGAGAAAAGGTTATTGGTGTTTGGAATCACTCCACTGGTCCTGATGTTGGCAAGGTCGGGCATTCCGCCATTGTTGGAGCTAATAACCCCGAATGGGGTCCATTTAATTCCAAAAATGGCCCTTCCCCATTCTTGCGTTTAGAAGATGGAAGCCCGATGCCTTATGCAGGTGACAGAATGGCTGGTCCCTGGATCAATCCTGACACAGAGAAACAAGAGACTTTCGAATTTGGTGGCTATTATTTGTACAAAGGGAATAAAACAATAGACATAAAGACAGTTGGCGGCAAAACAAATATGACCGATTATCAATTAAAATCAAAGATTAATGAGAAATAGTTTTGTATTGTTGACTTTTGTTTTTTTGTACACTTATTCGCAAGGACAAAACATCCGATATAGCTACGACCAGATGGAGAATATTCTTAGTTTTAATAAGTATATTTATGGAAGTTCGGAGACATTTTCAATGCCTGATGATACCATTTCTTTTATTGAAAGTATTCTGAATTATTATCAGGGTTCGGGAGATGAATTTGGATTTTTTATTAGTTTTTTTGGTAAACAAAGACCAGAAGTAAAATATATTGATAACAGTACCACTGCATATATCCATTCCCCTGATTCAACAGACAGGGCGTACCGCAAAAGTTTTATTGTCCTATTCTATATCGAAAATGTAATATTGAAAAGGAGTGATGTTGCTTGGAGCATTATTCGTAAAGGGGACAATGAACGCTTTATTAATGGTGAATATGCTTTCTATTTTGAAACCCCCCAATATTTTGATAAAGATATGATTAGTCATCAAGATTTTGAAGAAAAACAGATACGCCATATCTATTCGATATATTTTAAATGGCTGAAAGCACTCAAGAAAACAGGATTAAAGTATGTCAGAGAGAATAAGATATATCCGCTTAATGGAACAAGATATTCTTGGACAACACTGAAAGTCCTCGATTATCCTTTAGAAAAATGGGATTAAAGGATATTTGGTGATAATATGCAACGAAATGCAGCCCCCAAATTCCAAAAATTTCCAATGTGTGATTTTTAGCAAACCCCAGGGGTTGAATTTTCAATACGCACGCATACCTGGAGAAGTACCTATTTTTAATGAAGGCATAAAAGATAAAGCATTCAAAAAAATTCTTAAGAAAAATTTGCGAACTGGCGAATTCGATATGGGAGCCTTCTTAATCGAGAAAGTTTTTCAGGTCCCTGTTTTTAAAAGCAAGAATCATCATGATAACATGAATCATGATAATGGAGTAAAGGACGGAGTCATTGGTAAGTTAGCAGAGGAAACTGCTGCGAAACATTCCCAAGTGATTATTGAATCAAAGAAAAATGATACGGTATTTGGTGGAGAAATTAGTGGTATAGAGGTGAAAGCAAAAAGAAAATAAAGTATGAAAAGAATAATTCAAGTAAAAATTTTCAATATCATAATAATCATTTCTGTATTCATTTTTGATATTCTATCATTAGTGTCCACTAAAAAACCATAGAATTTCTTTGAAATAATTGAAATTCAATTTGTTAGGTGCAATTTTGGCGCGCAACGAT
>CAZPDS010000031.1:0-28620 GCA_964585485.1 uncultured Bacteroidales bacterium | reverse complement strand
CACTAATTGTGAACTGATCTGTGTGGCCAGACGAATGCGTTGGGCTTCGCCGCCGAAAAGGTCACAGGCCAGCAGCACCATGACCGGGCGTATCCGTTTCCCGCCTTGACTCATCGTATAAACGATAGGTTTATATAACTCGTCAGGCTTGTGGCTGAAACGCCCGGTCTCCAGTGCCTCGTTGACCTTCTTTAAAAGCTTGTCAGTTTTTTGCATTATTTTTCAGGATTTCGATGGTGTCGAGTGCAATAACCAACTCTTCGTTGGTCGTGACCACCTGGACCTGTACTTTGGATCCTTCCCGGGTGAGGATAGCATCTTGTCCGCGAAGACCTTTATTTTTATCAAAATCGAAATCGATACCAAGGAATTCCAGGCCCCGCATAACACCGGCGCGGGTTGAACAGGCGTTTTCGCCGATACCCCCGGTAAAGGCAATGATATCCACACCGCCCATCGCCGCGGCATACGCGCCAATGTATTTTTTCACGCGGTAGTCATACATATCCAACGCCAGGCGGGCCCGTGCATTCCCTTGATCGGCGGCCTTTTCAACGTCGCGCATATCGAATGAAATGCCGGAAATACCAATTACACCAGATGTTTTGTTGATAAGGCTGTTGGCCCCTTTGAGATCCAGTCCTTCTTTTTCCATCATAAACAACATGGCGCCCAAATCAAGGTCGCCGCAGCGTGTGCCCATCATCAGACCTTCGACCGGTGTAAGGCCCATGGTGGTATCGAGGGATTTCCCGTTTTTAACAGCCGCGATAGATGCACCGTTGCCCAGGTGGCAGGTAATTATTTTTAGGTCGTCAAGATTCTTCCCCGCTATGTCGGCCGCTTTTTGGGAGACAAAGCGGTGACTGGTTCCATGAAAACCGTAGCGACGGATTTTATGTTTTTCGTACATGGCATACGGCAGTCCGTACATGTACACATGCTCGGGCATGGTTTGATGAAAGGCGGTATCGAACACGCCGCACTGGCGGATTTCCGGCATCAGGCTGCGCATCGCGTAAATACCCTTCAGGTTCGCCGGGTTGTGCAGGGGCGCCAAAGGGGTGCATTCTTCCATCTTGTCGATAATCTCCTGTGTGATTTCCACGCTTCCGCTGAATTTCTCGCCGCCGTGTACCACGCGGTGACCAATGGCAAAAATTTCCTCTTTGCTGCGAATAACGCCATGATCCTTATCCATAAGGGCGTTCAGAATAAGATTGATCCCCACGGCATGGTCGGGAACATCCTGAACAAGTTTAACTTTTTCCTTTCCCTTCGGATGATGGGTAAGTTCGCTGTTGTTCAAACCCACGCGTTCCAAAACACCCTTAGCCAATACATCCGGTTCTCCGGCCATGTTCAGCAGCTGATATTTGATTGAGGAGCTGCCGCAATTTAAAACTAATATATTCATTGCAGATTATTATTTAAGTAGTTATTGAATGTTCAATTTAGTCTTTCACCTGATTGGCGGTAATGGCTACCAGGTTCACAATATCCATCACGGAACACCCGCGGGAAAGATCGTTGACGGGTGCACCAAGGCCTTGCAACACGGGGCCCACAGCTTCAGCATCGCCTAAACGTTCCACCAGTTTATACCCAATATTGCCCGACTGAAGGTCAGGAAACACCAGCACGTTGGCCTGTCCGGCTACCGCGGAGCCCGGGCATTTCTTTTTCCCCACGGCCGCGATGAGGGCAGCGTCGGCCTGAATCTCACCATCGATATCCAGATCCGGACGGCGTTCTTTGGCGATGGCCGTAGCCTTTACCACCTTATCAACCAGTTCGTGTTGTGCGGATCCTTTGGTTGAAAACGACAGCATGGCCACTTTCGGATGTTCGATGCCAGCAATCATGCGGGCCGTTTCGGCACTACAGATGGCGATTTCCGCCAATTGCTCTGCGGTGGGATTGGGCGTAATGGCCACATCGGCACAAATAAATACCCCCTGGTGACCAAGCTCTGTTTTTTTTGTAACCAACACCATGGCACCGCTTACCACCGAAATTCCGGGGGCTGTTTTATTAATCTGCAGTGCGGGACGAACGGTGTCGCCCGTGGAATGTTCGGCCCCACTGACCTCTCCGTCGGCGTCGCCCATATATATCATCATGGGTCCGTAATAAATATCCTGATTCAATAATTTCTCGGCCTCTTCCGGCGTCATACCCTTCGCTTTTCGAAGTTCAGTAAGACGTTCGATGTACAAGGCTTTTTTAGGTGAATGTAGGGGGTCGATGACCTCCGCGGCCGACAAATCCAGGGCGAATTCCTTCTCCAGTCGCTTGATCTCCTCAACATTGCCCAACAGGATCAGGTCGGCCAATCCTTCTTTTAAAATGATATCGGCTGCCTTTAACGTCCGTTCTGATGTGCCTTCGGGCAACACGATACGCCTTTTCTTTCTGCGGGCATTATCGCGGATTTGCTCCAATAATGTCATGTGTTTATGAGTTGTTGAAATGAATAAAAAGGTTGTTTTTGCATCATTTATGCAAACAAACAAAAGTAAAAATTTATTAATACCCCTGACGGTATTAAAGAATTTTTAGCAAAATTTTAATTCACGCTCCCGACCGGCTCAAACCTTAGCTTGATCAGCACGATCTCCGGACGGTGTCCGACCCGGATGGGAGGGCCCCAGGTACCGGCTCCGCAACTCACATAAAAATGGGTCGTTCCCTTTTTTAAATACCCGTGATCCGTTTCGAAAAGCGCGGCCGTGAAGTAATTGAGAGGCCAGAGCTGCCCCCGGTGGGTATGTCCGGACAACTGCAGATCGACGCCGGCCTGCACACTTTGATCGAAGCCAAAGGGCTGGTGATCCAGCAGTATAAGAGGACGCTGAGGATCAATGTCCTTGAGCAATTGAGGCAATTCCGCGCGGTCCTGCCCGGTGAAACGTTTACGATCACGGTCTTCTCTTCCGGCAAGGTAAAAGGCGTTGTCAATCAGAACCACCGAATCACGCAGCAACTGAACGTCGTGCTCCCGTAAGTAAGCAAATGCTTTGGCAGACCCGCCGATGTATTCATGATTTCCCGGAATTGCCCAGGTTCCATAGCGCGAACGAAGGGCCTTCAACATTTCTCCAAGATTCAGTTTGATTACGGGTGCGATGTCTTCATCCACCACATCACCGGCCAGCAAAATAATATCAGGCTGCTGTGCATTGATGGTTTCCACCATTCGCCCAAAACGAATGCGACCCACAATCGTTCCCAAATGGATGTCGGAAACCATCGCAATCCGAAGCTCTTTCAGGCTTCCGGCTCGTTTAGGGATAGTGAGATCGAGCTGGGTAATGCGGGGATAATACGCATTGATGGTTCCTCCAACAACCAACAGCAGCACCAGACCCACCGAAATCATTAGGGTGATGAGTTTCGTTTTCGCCCACGCTGTTGTCAAGGCCGCCGGGAGGAAAGGCAAAAAATGATGCACCAGGCGAACAAGGTCCAGCACCAAAATAATGATGAAAAAATACAGCATAAACGCCAGCCAGAAAGAGCCCACCCAAACCATGAAACTACTGAGGGTGCCGGGGGCCAGCACCATGAGCGTGCGGCCCAGGATGAAAGAAAGGAACAGGAATCCAAACAGGCCCACGTACCAGGGTTTCAGAAAGGCCGCCCCCTCCAGGGCATGCCATCCGCGGATAAAAATATACACGTTGGTGAGGGTATAGACACTCAGAACAATCGTAAGAAAAACAGCCATAGCGTAGGGTTTCATACATTTTTATTCTTCACAGTTCATGCACATTTCTACCGAAGTACGCGTCTTTAGCACCCGCCGTACAAAAGCCTTGCGCAGCGATCCCTTCCATATTTGTTCACGGTTTTGTGTGATCACATTTCCAAGGATATTGTCCGCGTCTTTATCATAACAACAGGGTACTACATTCCCATCCCAACAAACAACACAGGATGTAAAGATCCGGCTGCAGGCTGTTTTCTGCTGACACTTCAATTCATAGACCTGATTTTCTGTCCAACGGTACCTTGCGTGTTTTTGGTTGAGGGGAAGCAAATCCGATCGTTGATGAGTACGCATCAGCTGCATGGTTTTAAACTCCACCTTATCGGCGCCCAGTGTAGCCGCCAGCTCTCTGACCCGACGCTGTTGTGTTTCGTTGCCGCGCATAATAAGGCACTGCAGCACCAGCAAGGGGCCGTATCCATTGTTCTCATCGCGGGCTTTGCGTAGCTCCACCACGGCCGATTTCACGCGGTCCCAATCACCCCCGATCCGATAATTTTCATAGGTTTGGCGGTTGGGGCCATCGAACGAAATGATCAGGCGATCGAGGCCGGAGCGAACAAGGTGGCGTGCCCGTTCCTGGTTAACGCATTGCGCATTGGTTGAGGTTACCACATACAAACGGTACTCTTTTGCACGCCGCACCAGGTCGGTGAAGCCTGGATGCAAAAGGGGTTCACCCTGGAAATACAGGGTCAAATAAAAGGCATTCCGCGCCAGTTTCCCCAGCATCCTCTCATAGGCCTCCGGGGTCAAATACCCTTGTGGCCGGCTGAGCAGACCGAGGCCCGTCGGGCATTCCGGACACTTCAGGTTGCAGACCGAGGTGGGTTCAATGTGAATATACGCGGGAGATCCCAGCAGGAAGGGCTCTTTGCGGAGGCGGCTGAGCACTTCGGCTCCCTTAACACAAAGGAGGTTCCATAGGCGATGGGGCTTCAGGGCCGACATCAAGGAAAAACGATCGCGCAGCGCGGGCGTCATCATGGTCAGATCTTTTCCGTGATCTTCCGGACAAAACGCCACTTTGAGAAAAATTCTTTGGCTATGATGCGCAGCACCGTGTAGGTGGGAATGGCCAGCACCATTCCTACAATTCCGGCCAGGCTTCCAGACAGCAGTATCACCAGAAAAATCTCCAGCGGATGGGCCCTCACGCGGTTAGAGTATATGGTTGGCTGCATAAAAAAGGCATCCAGCACGTTCACGCAGATAAGCACCCCGAGGATTTCTAACACCATCGGAAGGATGTTCGCGTACATTCCGGGCTCAATATTACCGGTAATACCCAGAAACAGGGCGATACCCGCACCAATAATGGGCCCGACATAGGGCACCACATTCATCATACCTGCGAAGATGCCGATCATGAGCGCATTTTGAAAACCAAAGGCCCACATGCCCAGCGTAATCAGCGTAATCACGATCGTGAGGTCTAGTAACAACCCCGTGAAATACCGGGAAAGTAATCGGATGGTTTTTATGTAGACGTGTTTGATTTCCGTTTGGTACTCGGTGGGTGTAAATAGCATGATTCCATTAAGCAGCATGCGCTCATTTTTCAGAAAGAAAAAGGTAATGAATCCGGTGGCAAAAACGGCTACGAAGAAACTACCCACCATATCGATCGCATGCGACATGATTTGGGAGACATCCGTTTTTCCCATGAAAGAAGTAAATTTTTCCGTAACAACCGCTTCGATGGTTTGATCCGGGCTCAACAACTGATACCTTCGAAGGATAAGCTCCCAGTTCTCTAATTGCGGTTGCAGTGTGTTCACCACATCGCCGGAATTAATCTCGGAAAGCGCCATGGCCTGCGAAATCAGCAAGGGAACGATCAGGGCAAAGAGGCCAAAGAAAACACCAAAAAGAACCAGCAGCGTGATTACGGCGCTAAGGGTGTGGGGAAATTTCCATGAATGGATACGAACCCTATCGAGCAGGCGTACCAACGGCCGGCCAATCAGCGAAAGCACCGTGGCCACCAGTATGTAAAGCAGAATAGAAGAAAAATACCAGGCCAGAAATCCGATCAGGAGAATAAGCGGAATGGCAAAATACCAGCGCCGTTTTGCGTTTGTCATGAAGGTGTAATTCGGTAAAATTCCCTCCAAAATTAGGTACAATTACAGAAATAAACAATCATTATTCTCAACATTGCTATGGAAGGCCCTGCTGTTATTAATAAAAAAATAACATCCCCTCTACACGGCAATGACATCAATGGCTTCGGGATGAACCCTTGTGGTAAAAGGCCGGTCCTGCTGCAAAAAAATTTGGCCGGTACGGAAAAAGTGCTAATTTTGTATAAGGAAGAAACGCAACGCAGCGATAATTAAACCATATTTACTGAAAAAAAGGAAGTTCATGCGTATACGGACGAACTCACGAACCCTTGTTTTTTCAATCCTTGCGGGATTGTTAACCGGCATTTCAACGCCGCTGTTTGCACAGCCAGGCAGTGTAAGGGACAGCAATTTTATTTACGATCATCCGATCGTCGCCCATCTTGACAGTTTGGCGCATTCTGTGTTTTTCGCCGGGGCCAAAACAAGCGTCGGGCGCGACGCCTTAAACGTTTATCACTTTAGCCCCGACAGCGTCCCGGTCTATACAGATTCGGTGTATCGTGCGCGGATTGAGATGCTGAACCTGCATTCACCTTTTCAATACGTATACAACGATCAGACAAAAGCCTATATCGAGCTCTATGTAAACAAGAAGCGAAAAATGTCGGCACGTATCATGGGCATGGCGCAATTGTATTTCCCCATATTTGAAGAACAACTTGATATCTTCAATATTCCGCAGGAATTAAAGTACCTGGCCATCATCGAATCGGCCCTGAATCCAATTGCCAAATCGAGGGTTGGGGCTTCGGGCTTGTGGCAATTTATGCTTACCACGGGAAAGATGTACAACATGGAGGTAACCTCCTATGTTGATGACCGCTTTGATCCTTACAAGTCGACCATTGCGGCCTGCCGCCTTCTGCGTGATTTATACAAAGTCTACAACGATTGGGCGCTGGTGCTGGCCGCGTACAATGCAGGTCCTGGCAGTGTCAACCGGGCCATCCGTAATGCCCACCTGGGGCCTGATCAACGCGTTACCTACTGGAATATACGCCCCTGGCTTCCCAAAGAAACCCAGGGTTATGTGCCCGCCTTTATTGGCGCCTCCTATATGATGGCTTACGGAACGGAGCATAACATTTTCCCGGTGGCTCCCGACTTCACCTATCACGACATTGACACGGTAACCATCCGTCAGCCCCTCAAATTCAGCCAACTTTCTGCCTACCTCTGTATTCCGTTGGAGCAAGTACAATTTCTGAATCCGGCCTACAAAACGGGATTTATCCCGGCATCGGCATCAAAACCTTATGTGTTGCGACTTCCCGGAAAGGTAATGGCTGATTTCACCAACAATGCCGAATCGGTTTTTGCCTATAAATCACCCGCCGAAATTCAAGCTGAGAAAGACCTTGCCGCCGCCGGAACCATAACACCGCCGGCACCGGCCGCCACGGCCAACAATACGCAGACCGCCAGCGCCAATACGGCCAATCAGCCTGCGGTCGGAGCAACAACAACGGCAGCCACAACCGAAAGCACCCCCAAACCTACACCTCCCAAATCACTGTCGGGCGATAAATACGTTGTACACACCGTGCAGCGGGGCGATAGCTTGTGGAGTATCGCCGGAAAATACAAATCAACCGTGGATGGGATTCGCAAACTGAATAACCTGAACACCGCCGGCACCATTTACCCGGGACAGAAACTGAAAGTGGCCGTCACTGGCTGAGCCTGCGCTTCTTTTGACATTCTGGTTTACGCGCTCTTGCAAAAAATTGTACCTTTGCATCTTCCATTTTAGAGCATTCCCATGAGCGACGAAACCCCGAAAACTCCCGAAAACAGACCATCCCTGAATTTTCTTCAACAAATTATTGAAGAGGATCTCCGCAAGGGCAAGAACGAAAACCGCGTACACACCCGATTTCCGCCGGAGCCCAACGGTTACCTGCACATCGGACACGCCAAATCCATCTGCCTCAACTTCGGCCTGGCCCGGCAATACAACGGCAAAACCAACCTTCGCTTCGACGATACCAATCCAACCAAAGAAGATGTTGAATACGTAGACTCCATTAAGGAAGATGTGCGTTGGTTGGGATTTGACTGGGACGAACGGGAATTTTACGCCTCCGATTATTTTGAAACCCTCTACGAATATGCACTGAAACTGATCAAAAAAGGCAAGGCCTATGTTTGCGAACTCGGTGCAGAAGAGATGAGTGCCCAGCGCGGAACCGTTACTACACCGGGGCAAGAAAGCCCTTTCCGCAATCGTTCCGTGGAAGAAAATCTGGATCTCTTTCGCCGTATGCGCGAGGGCGAATTTGCTGAAGGCACGCATACACTGCGCGCTAAAATTGATATGGCCTCGCCCAATATGCTGTTGCGCGATCCTGTGATGTACCGCATCCTCTTTGCCGAACATCACCGGACCGGGAAACAATGGTGTATCTATCCCACCTATGACTACGCACACGGTCAATCCGACTCAATTGAAGGTATTACGCACTCCATCTGTACACTTGAGTTTGAAGTCCATCGTCCGCTGTACGATTGGTTCATCCGTGAACTGGAAATCTTCGCCCCGCAACAGGTCGAATTTGCCCGTTTGAATCTCACCTATACAGTGATGAGCAAGCGGAAGTTGCTGCAACTTGTACAGGAAAAAATTGTTAGCGGCTGGGATGACCCCCGCATGCCCACGATCTGCGGGCTACGCCGCCGCGGCTTCACGCCCGAATCGATCCGGAATTTTGCTGATACCATCGGCGTGGCCCGACGTGATAATGTAATTGATGTTTCGCTGTTGGAATATTGCCTTCGCGAGGATCTGAACAAACGCGCCCAGCGCGTAATGGCGGTGCTGCATCCGCTGAAAGTTGTGCTCACCAATTACCCCGAAGGGCAGGTCGAAGAACTGGACGCTATCAACAACCCCGAAGACGAGACGATGGGAAAACGCAAAGTCCCCTTCACCCGGGAATTATACATTGAGCGCGATGACTTCATGGAGAATCCTCCGAAAAAATTCTTCCGCCTGGCCCCGGGTGTTGAAGTGCGTTTGCGCTATGCCTACCTCATTCGATGCACCGACGTAATCCGCGACCAGCAAGGAGAAATTACAGAGCTGCACTGCACCTGCGATCCCGCCACACGCGGGGGCAACGCCCCCGACGGCCGCCGGGTGCAGGGCACCCTGCATTGGGTTTCCGCCGAAAAAGGGATACCGGCCGAGGTTCGCCTTTTCGACCGCCTTTTCAGCAAAGAAAATCCGGAAGATATCCCGGAGGGTGGAAGCTTCCTCGACAACCTTAACGCAGGGTCCCTGGAAACGCTGACCGCCATCTGTGAACCCTTCCTGCAAAACACCCGGGCCGGCGATACGTTTCAGTTCGAACGCATCGGGTACTTCTGTACAGATCGCGACAGTACAACAGAACGGCCGGTTTTCAATCGTACCACAACTTTGAAAGACAGCTGGAGCAAGGTTTCTGGAAAGTAAAGCAGAAAAAGGACATAAAAAAAACAGCTGCAAATGCAGCTGTTTTTTTTTGGGATTTGTAGTTTTTTCTGGCGGTATGCTGATTAAAAAGCTGGAGCCGTTCCGGAGTGTTTTTGTTAGCATAATGTAGAACTCAACGGATAGTTACAATATAGACGAAAAAAAGTATCCCCGGGCGAAGTCCTTTTTCATAAACAGCAGAGTTCTACTTTTTCATGGCTTCTTCAATCCCTTGTATTCGCTGCTCAAGCCGCATATTTTGCTGCTCAAGCCGCTGAATCATCTGCTGCTGTTCCTTTATGGCCTCAATCATGACCGGGATCAGTCCAATATAGTTTACAGTAACAACATCCAGGTGCTCCGCCTTGTTTTTCTCACGCACACCCTTTACGGAAGCCGAAGTAAGCGTTGAGTTTTTCGTGAGCGCCGGGAATACCTGGCGCAGTTCATCGGCCATAAGCCCGAATTTGGTCCCTGTAGCCAGGCCAAATTTCTCTGAATATTCCTTTTTAAACTCGTAGGAATAGCCCTTCAGTTTCATCAATTGATCCAAAGAGCCGGCGATGGGTTGGACCTTTTCTTTCAAGCTACGATCCGATGCGACATAGTAGTCACCCGTTGTGAAAGCGTCGCCATTAATATAAAGCGCATAGGTCGAGAGCGAGGCCTTGCAGTAGGCGCCGTAAGCCGTAGCCGTTGTTGAGTTGGTGGAGAAATAGCCACCGTAACCCGTGCCTGTAGCCGGGATGTGCAAGCCATACACCCCCGAATACGTGCCGCTGGTTACGCCTTCGAAGGCATTGTAGCCGTTAGCCGTGTTGCTGTTCTGCCCGTACAGGCTTCCCCCCTGCGCGGAGGTATTCACTCCGTTTATCGCCCAATTGTTCGTGGGTTCCGTCACAAAAGAACTGAAGCGGTCGCCGCTAACGGCGGGCGCCACCAGGCTTGTGCTGTTCACCAGCCACTCCCCGGAACTTAACATACGGGAGCGCTCCAGAGCGTTTGTTTTGAAGGTGAGCGCTACCGCATCATTCGTCCCCAGATAACTGGCCGGTGCTGTCAGGCCGGAGTTCCCTGTGGTCAGCCAGGATCCGCTGGTGGTTGTAAGCGGACCTCCGGATCCGACCGTACCATTCAGGGTCAGCGATCCATTGGTATTGTAGGCCAGGGTCGACAAGGTCCAGGAGGGGCCGGTGGGGCCGGTAGCACCAACGGGGCCGACCGGACCTGCGATACCCGCAGGACCCGTGGCGCCCGTGGCCCCGGTAGCACCAACGGCGCCCGTGGCGCCGGTGGGACCCACGGGGCCCGCGGGACCCGCGACACCGGCAGGACCCGGAAGACCGGCAGGACCGGTGGGCCCGGGAAGACCAGCAGGACCGGCAGGACCTGTGGGGCCAACCAAACCACTGGTGGTCATGGGAAGCCATTGTGTACCGTCATAATACCAAAACTGATCAAAATCGGTATCATAAATTAGTAAACCCGCGGCCGGAGCCGCGATTGCATTTCGTTGCAGCGTGGTGAGCCGCGGCACCAGCAGGCCTTTGTTGTTGGCCGTCAGATCAAGGATGGCCGAAGCATCCGGGGTGGTAATGCCAATACCCACGTTTTGTTGGGCAAGAACGTCTTCTGTTGGATTACAGCAAAAGAAAACAAACAGCGCGGGCAAGGCCCTAAAAATGGTTTTTTTCAACATAGTGTTTTGAATTAGGATTCTTCGGGCAAAAATAATCCAATTCAACGCCGACTTCAATACCTTGTTAATAAGATAGTTATTCCATTCCCATCCCTGCTTTTACCGGTTCCAATTTTAAACTACCAAAAGAAAAAAGCCACCTCTGAGGGTGGCTTTTTAGATGTTAAAAAACTTATCAACATTATCTCTTCACAGAAGGATAGTGTTGCTTTGTCTTCTTGCCAGATTCGTCTGATTTTTTCACCTCGTCCAACATAATGACAGGGCTCATCTCGCGCTGCTGTCCGGTGAAACTTTCTTCAATTTTCGGAGCCGGTTCAAAGCGAAGATCTTCAAATTTTGAAATGGCGCCATTGGGACAAATAGCATCCTTCATGTTGCAGACAATATGATATTGGAAGGGCGTGTTCGAGTTGCCACCGTCCAGTTCAACAACATCAAAACCGGTAGCAGTCTTGTTTTTCACCACAACACCCTTGCAATTTTCATTGTCTTCAAGTTGAATAAAAACACGCAGGGGATGTTTATCGTTGATAGCCACATTCTTTGCGAAGATCGGATCGATTTCCACATGAACACGACCATTCTCAAGACGGCTATAACCATAGTCTTCAAAGAGGGCTTCCGGGGCTTCCGGCGCGTGCATCACCACCCAGTTGCCATCGAGGTCCTGCACCGAGCAGGAATTCGTTGCCGCGGCGGAGGCAATCGTCTTATAGTAGGTGCCATTGTAAAGGGACAAATACGTAGTAGTAGCAGCAGCCGCGTTGTAGCCGTTAAAAGAGGCCGATTGCGTAGCAGTGGTATTGTTTGAGCGGGCATAACAACCATAATAGGTACCTGTAAAGGCACCACCTGAACCACCTGTGAGATAACTGGGTGCGGTGTTGTTACCGGCACCAGCGACTGCGGTGCCCGATGCATTTGAATTCTGTCCGTTTACGGCAAAAGCGGCCGCACCCGACACTGTTCCCAGAACACCGTCGGCGGTAGCGCCCGAGGTCTGGCCCCATACGCCTACGCCTGTAGCATTATCACAACCACCGTGCACACCCACGCCATTGGCCAGGGTTGAAACGGCAATACCATCCACGCCTGCACCGCCGTAAAATGAAGTCAGTCCGAGCGTACCCACGACGGCAGTTCCGCCGGTTTGAAGGCTGGAAAAGAATCCACCAAAACCTACTGCGGTTCCAGCGGCGGTTGCATTTTCGCCCCGGACACCAATGCCCGTAGCGTTCACGCTTGTTCCATAAACACCCCAGCTGGCGGCGGTATTGTTACCATATCCGTATACGCCGACATTATCACTGGCAAAGGCGCCACCACTACCATTCGTAAGGTAATTTATATCGAGGTTGTTTCCGGCACCAGCCACGCCGGTTCCAAGGGCGGCCTGGTTTTGACCGGCCACACCGAAGCCCGCACTCTGAGCGGTAATACCCCAGACACCATAACCTGTACCGGTGCCTGCTGTAGCGCCATTAAAACCATAAGTACCGTCGCCGGCAGCGTTTGTGGCTAATCCAAAAACGCCCACACCAGCAGTAGAAGGTGTCAATCCTAAAACACCATTCACCATTCCGCTGGCACCGGCGGCATAGCCAATAACACCACTGGCTCCATTGGTGGTGGAAGTTACCATACCCAATACCCCGGAAACATCATTGTTGCCGCTTGCATAGCCTTCAATGGCGGTCCAGCCGGAGGTTGCATTCGATGTCACCACATCCAGCGTATAAAAAGGAGCCACCGTTCCGATACCTACATTATAGGGTGCTGTTGACGATTCAAAGATCGGCGCCTGGGTACAGGTAGCAGCAGTGCCATTTGATTTCATGATGTAATTCGGCGTTGCGCAGCCTACCGGGCCGGTAGGTCCCGTAACACCGATAGGTCCGGTTAAGCCCGTAGCACCTGTTACTCCGGCTACACCCTGAATACCTTGCGGGCCCTGCGGACCCACCGCGCCGGTTGCGCCCGTGGCGCCTGTGGCACCCGTCAGACCAATAGGACCCTGCGGGCCAATGGCGCCGGTTGCGCCTGTGGCGCCGGTCAGGCCGATGGGACCTTGCGGTCCAACGGCCCCTGTTGCTCCAGTTGCCCCGGTGGGACCCTGGATACCCTGAGGTCCGACAGGACCCTGAACACCTTGAATACCTTGCGGCCCCTGCAGACCCTGAGGTCCAATGGGACCCTGAAGTCCCTGTGCTCCGGTGGGGCCGGTTACGCCTTGCGGGCCCGTAGCACCTGTGAGGCCTGTAAGCCCCTGAATACCCTGTGGGCCAATTGGGCCGACCGGACCAATAGGTCCTTGCGGGCCAATGGCGCCGGTAGCACCCGTAGCTCCGGCAGGACCGGTGGGTCCAACCGGACCCTGCACACCGGGTGTTCCGTTCAGGTTAATACCCCAGGAACAAAACAATCCGGAACCTGTGATGCTGGTTACATTTACCACCATCACGCCAGTGGCGGGATTGTAAGACACCACGCTTCCTTCCATTTTATTATTAACGTCGTAGGCCACCACCACGTTTTGTCCGTTGGTGTAGGCCAGGCCCGTTGCAACAGTTATGGTTTGCAGGCCAAGGGCAATAGTAACACAGCTACTGGAAGTGGTCGCGTAATGATCACCCGCTGATCCGGTCGGGCCGGTTGGTCCTTCAGCACCGGCAGCTCCTGCCGGGCCTGTTGCGCCCGTTGCACCGGTTGCTCCGGTGGGGCCTTGAATACCAGGTACGCCTTGCGGGCCGATGGGACCTGTCGGACCCATAGCACCCGTTGCGCCAACAGCTCCCGTTGCACCCGTTGCGCCAACGGCTCCGGTTGCCCCCGTGGGCCCCTGAAGTCCCTGCACACCCTGAATTCCTTGTGGCCCTTGAGGACCGATGGGACCCTGAGCACCTTGCGCACCAACAGCACCGGTGGGACCTATTGGTCCGGCAACGCCGGCTGCACCGGCCACTCCTGTGGGACCCTGGGGTCCGGGCATACCGGCCGCGCCTGTTGGGCCGGTAACGCCATCAGCACCAGCGGGACCTGCAGCACCCACCGCTCCCGCGGGACCGGTTGGTCCTACGGGCCCGAGCGAGGAAATGGGGAGCCACTGCGTTCCGTCAAAATACCAGAACTGACTGAAATTTGTGTCGTACACCAGCAAACCGGTGGCCGGGGTCACAATGGCCAGGCGCTGCGCGGTAGTCACGCGCGGAACCAGCATACCTTTGTCGGTCGCGGTCAGGTCCAGAATGGAAGATGCGTCCGGCGTCGTTGTACCGATCCCCACGTTTTGCTGACCGTAGGAAACCTCCGTTCCGGCCACCCAAAAGACCCCCACAAAAATCAACAAAGCCAAAATAAGGTTGAACTTTTTCATGGAATTTGATTTAGTTTGTAATTCAATATGATATAGAGTTTAGTTCCTTGTTTACATCTTATGGAGATCGCAAATATATCAAAATATCCCGGGATGTCAAAAAAATGTTAAGACTATTTTTTTACACACGGCAAATGAGCTCTTTAGAAGAAATGTCGTCTAAAAAGTATGTTAACAGGGCCTAAACCTTCGGCTCTATTTCGAACACTTCGTTTTAATCAGGGAACTGAGGATTTCGATGGCCACACCATTGTTGCCACCCTGGGGCACGATCAGGTCAGCGTAGCGTTTCGTGGGTTCTATAAACTGCAGGTGCATCGGTTTAACGAACTTCTCATAATGCTCCAGCACCTCATGAAAAGAACGCCCGCGCTCCTCAATATCACGACGAATAATGCGCATCAGGCGCTCATCGCCGTCGGCATCCACAAACACCTTCATGTCCATGCGATCGCGCATACGGGGGTTTGACAGAATCAGAATACCTTCGACAATAATAACTTTGCGCGGCTCCACCGTGATGGTTTCTTTGGCCCGCCCACAGGTGAGGTAAGAATAGATGGGCATTTGAACGGGCTCGTTGTTGCGCAGAGCATCCAGGTGCTTAATCAACAAGCCAAACTCGATGGAAGAGGGATGGTCGAAATTAATTTTGCTACGCTGTTCAGGCGACAAGTGTCCGTTATCCTTGTAATAAGAGTCTTGTGTGATCAGGGAAACTGCATTCTTCGGCAGTTTTTCTATGATTTTTTTGACAACCGTTGTTTTCCCGGATCCGGATCCGCCAGCAATACCGATAATCAGCATAGTCAATAATTTGACACAAATATAGAAAATGTTTCTGTTTGAATGGCTGGTTTTGAATTACAAAAGCCTTGTTTCAGACGACCAATACGATCACCCGTAGGCCGCCCCTGCTTGTCGTTCGCTCTGGTGAACTGGTGTATTCGATTTGGCGAAGGTGCAATTCCCGAAGAACTTTGCTGCGTTAACCCTTTAAAAACATTTCAAAATGAAAAAGCCCTTTGTAACAATCTTACTGTCGATGATGCTGACTGCATTATTGACCATGGGAAGCCTGCCGGTGAACGCGGGTGCCGGCGGTGAGCCCGACAAGGCCCTGAAGGCCACTATCATCAATGCCATTAAATACCCCGAATCAGCAATTGATAAAGGTATTGAAGGTGAAGTCTTGCTAGGTTTCCGGCGCGACAGCCTTGGCCGTTTGGAGATCATCGGTGTAAACAGCCGGGAGTCCATACTGGCGGATTATGTGATCAATACCATCCAGGACCTCAACATCCCGGACGATCCGACGGCGGGGACAGATCCGGTGTACCTGCGTTTTGAATTTGTATTGCTGTAACAACTCCTCCGGAATTTGCGGAAGAACAGACGGGACGCGCATTGCGTATCCCGGTTTTTTTTGTCCGTTCGCTACGGTTTAAGCAACTTTTGTGTCATTGTACGCCTGTCGGCCACGATATGTAAAAAATAGACTCCGCCCGACAGGCTTCCTTCAGGATGGATTTGTATTAGCGTGGAAGCGTCGGCAACGAAGTCACCGGCAAAAACAAGCTGACCCACCACTGAATGCAACTCGCAATGAACGTTTGTTGCCCGGCCCAAATCCAGGCGAAAGCTAATAACGTCCTGAAAGGGATTCGGGGACAGGAAGAAGATGCCTTCTTCGGAGGAACAATTGGAAACCACCGGCTGGGAATAGGTGAAACGGCCGTCAAAATCCGTCTGTTTCAGGCGATAGTAAGCCAGCGACAGAAAATCCGCATCATCCCAAAACGTATAGGCGCGGATCTGATTGGAGTTGCCTGCACCGGGCACCGTTCCCAGGGCCGAGTAGTGAATGGCATCGGTGGATTTTTCCAGGGTGAAATATTCGTTGTTTGTCTCTGTTGCCGTAGTCCAGTTCAGCTGTACCTGATCGCCCTCGCAATGTGCATCAAAACTGAGCAGATCAATCGGCAAAACGGCATTCCCCGTGATCTCCAGATCCCAGGTGCTCCAACTGCCATTGTTGCCATCAATTACAATATAATAGGTTTGGTTGGCCTGGGCCGTAAAACTAATGGTCTCAGGGCCGTCAACATAGTTTCGGCCGACCACCGCGCTTCCCCAGTTATCCGTGGTGCCGCAGGTACTTCGTTTGAAAACGGACACCTGCATTCCCGAACGAGCTGTAATCACATTTGTAAACCGCAAATCGATGACCCCGCCCACGTCGTTGGCCAGAAACTTATAATAAACCACGTTATCGACCGTACTATTGATATAAAAATCGCTCGGCGAGTCCCACTCTTCCACATCGGGATCGGATGGCTGAGGATTATTCAGATCCCGTGTAGCAGAAAAATTTTCGCCATGATAAATGGTTCCTGTACCCAGCTGGATCGCATCAGCACAATCATCACTGGCGTTAAAACCAGGAATTTCCAAGACCCCCACGTTAAAAGTCTGCAGCGCATCGGTCGAATAAACACGGAAGTAATAGGTTTCGCCCACATGAAAAGAGGAGTATATCAGGCGTTCTTCAGAAAGCCATTCGGTCTCTGCATTCTGACACACCAAAGACGTCAGGGAACCGCAATCGCCCGAAAAAAGTTGAATCACGGGCCGCAAATACCCGGATCCTCCACTGGATATAGCCAGGATATGCTTCGTCTGCGTGGCGGTAAACCGAAACCACACATCACCACCGTTCATTGAGCCGCTGCATTCGGTCATCGATTTCGTGGCCAAATTGAAGTTGCTTAAGGTCTTACTATAAGAAACTGAGGGAATCAATTCCCGCGCTCCCGCACACTCATCCTCCGCCCGCATAACGGGCTGCCAGCTTATCTTGCTGAGACATTTACCGGGCGCTTCAGCCACAGCGGCCACGCCTTCACCGGTAAGCAGATTCAGGCCTGTAAAAGACCATGATCCGGAAACCACCGTGCAAGTCCCGAATTCTGTTCCATTCGAATAAACATGCACCAGGGTCCCATCGGCCTCAGCACAGGTTCCGCTTACTGTACTTTGCCCGGAGAACAGGGGCCCCGTGATAAACGGTGTTGCGGTGGTACCGCTGGCGCATACATTAAAAACCAGGCGCGTATTTGCCCGACCCGACGCCATTCCAACAGCGGGGTCTACGATATCGATTGGATCAGAATCTTCATACGTGTAATAAGCACCACTCCCGCTACCGCCCTTAAACCAACAGTTAGAACCATAGCCCGCCTGCCTTTCAACCACCCTAACCACCAAATTGCTGCCATCCCAGGTATACGGGCTTGCAAGGTTAATCGTCACCCATCCGGCTGAGGCGGGAATGCTCACACTCCCACTAAATACCTGTATCATCGACCCCACGGGAATCCACGAGGCGGTCGCCGACAAGGTCGTTGACCCCATGTAGATATCCCATAGGCCCGAATTTGAAATTGTGCCATTACTGGCCACCTGAAAGCTAAGACTTGTAATCTTTTTTCCGTTGTTCACTGCGTCGATTTCCGAGGCCAGATAGATCTGCTGGCTCATGCTATAATTTGAACTCGCTTTAACAGGGACGATGCTTATTGAGCCGGTGCCCGTTCCAATCGTTACCGTTGTCTGCCCCATGCTGTTCAAGGCGGGCATCAGCAGCAGCATGATAAGCCCAAATAGGCTCATAAGTAATGTATAATACGCGTTACGACAAGTTTTTATGGTTTTCATATTGCGCAATTGAAATAGGGGTGGTCAGTTTGTGAGCACAAAAAAAATGAAGCTTACCGTATAAAAAAAATATCGGAGCCGGACACTGTCAGGACAGCTTGTGTAATTCGGAAAATATTGGCGGTTTTTATCTGGACATGTCTTACCCTATATAGCTAATTTTCTTTACATTATAAATTGTTATGGCCGGACAAAACAATGATTTAACCACAATCCTTGCACAAAAAGCCATACAGACAACCCAAAAGCCCGTTTTTCAAGTATTTATGCGTTTTGCTTTACAAAAGCCCGCCGCCAGTCACGTGTGAAATTTTTGTAAATTTGTTGCAATCAAAGTCCTTACATTGCAATGCCACAGCGCCAACCATTTCAGAATTTCGCAAGGATTATGCTAATGATAATCCTGGCGGCTCTCTTTGGTCTGGGTTTCCGTGGACAAGCTCAGCAAACATGGATCGATAGCCTGAAGTTCTGTACAGAGCTTGACCCTCTCCATGACTCCGCGGCCTCAGTGCATTCACAAATTGCACGAAAATTCATGATGGCCGACAGTACACAAAAAGCGTTGCAGCATTTCAGGCAGGCGGCTGATTTGTATTTATTGCAGCATAACTATGAGAAATTCTGTGTTCAAATGGAAACCATGGGGGTGCTCCATCTTCTGAACAATAACAACCGTGCGGGAAGTTCCTGTTTTTTTGAGGCCCTGACCGTGGCTGAAAAATATGCCGTAAACCGCAATCAGCAAATGACGCTGTGGCAAAACATAGGCATCATGTACACCATTGCGGAGGATTGGGAGCGAGGAATCGGCATTCTTCGGCGTTGCGAACTTTTTTTTGCCAGCGATAGCTGCATCAAAAAAAGGTACCTGATTGTCAACGAAATCAACCTGGGCAATGCCTATCACAAAATCAACAAAACCGACAGTTCCTGGTATTATTATTCCCTGGCTCTGGCGAATACCAAACGATATAATAACCGCGAATTCCTCGGGGGCTTATTGCTCAACATGGGGGAACTCCACAACTCACAACAAGCCTATGGAAAAGCCCGTGCGATTTTTCATAAAGCACTTACGGTTTTAAAACAGAGCAAGGACGAACGAAATTACTACCGGGCGCTGTATGGACTTGGTTTTGCTGAAGCCGGACTAAATAATCAGCCCGGTGCGATGGCCTTATTAAATGAAGCCGTGGCCCATTTTGAATCCAGTAAGGATTTTTTGTATGCGCGTGATGCCCATAAGTGCTTGTGCGACATATACCGCAAACAATCTGACTGGCCACGGCTGGTCGCCTGCCAGGAAAAGTACAATCAGGCCAACGACAGCCTGTACGCGCGTGACCTAAAACGAAACATCAGCGTCCTTGCATTGGAACATCAATTTGAAAAAACAGAGCAGGAAAACAAAACCCGGATTCAACTCCTTAAACACCAGAATCAGTTATATCAATATCGATGGATATTGGTCCTTAGTCTGTTTGTCAGCCTGCTGATCGCGGGACTGGCTCTATTATACCGTCATAACACCCGAAAAAAAATGATGGACGTCCTGCTGGAAAATGCCCGTCTGGAACAAAAGCAACTGGAACGCGAAATCGGATTTCGAAAAAAAGAAATTGAAAACATGGCCTTGCTCATTATGCATAAAAATGAGTTTCTGGAGCAATTGCGAAACGATATTAAAAATTTGAGGCCGTTAGCCGGCGATGAAGGACAACAGGCCATAAACTCCCTTCTGCACCGGCTCACGCAAACCCTGCGAAAAAACAAAGACTATGAACAACTTCAGGAGCACATTACGCTGGTGAGCCAGGAGTTTATGCACACTCTAACTGCTTATTATCCTGATCTTACGGAAAACGAAAAACGTTTATGTGTGCTGTTAAAACTGGGCTTTAATTCTAAAGAAATTGCCAGCCTGAATAATGTGACCGAAGACGCGATAACAAAAGCACGCCATCGTATGCGAAAAAAAATGGAATTAGCACCGGAGGCGAATCTGAGCGAAGTAATTCAAAAACTTTAGATCCCCCACGAATATTGGTAAGGCTCATCCCGAAAAGGATACAGCCTTTTTTCCCTTAGTCATCCTCGCGCTGGCGGGAATATTCCTTTTGAGCATACGGCGCATAATCCGCAAAAGCAGACCCCTCACCCGGGATGTTGTTATCCGGAAAATGGTCCGGATACGCGCTCATTAAGGTGGCCCAGGGAATATGAAAACGCTTCTCAAAATCAAGTTTAACCAGTTGAATTTTGTCAACAAAACTCAGGCTCCGTAAGCGGGCCCGCGGACCCTTTTCCTGCATCGACGCTTTATGCAAGCGTCCTTTTAAAATACATAAATCCAATGGCGTCATTGAAGAGGTGAACTTTTGATGACCCACGGTCATTTCGGCGCCCAAAGGCGGCTCCTTACCATAACCCACCGCCGTGGAGACCGGCAACTTTGTTTTACTACCGTAAACAATCTGATGCGCCTCCCGCAGATGGGTTCCCATCCCCTGCACTTTAAACATCTTAAAGCAGACCGGACAAGGAGCCGAGGGCCCTTCCACACGGTTTTTCGATCCTTTTGGTCGCGGCATAAACTAGAGTTTAAACGACAAAGATAGGAAAAGATTTGATTTACACATGTAGAAATAAACTGTAGTTTATTTCTACTGAAAAGTACAGAATTTTAATTCGCAATAAACTATAGTTTATCTCAAAAATCAATGATTTTTTACTTCCTTTTGCCCCGAAATCGCGAGCGACCAGGCACACGAATGGGCTACGATCATCGCGTGGCTTTACAAGCATACATCGTCCGAGATGCACTCTTCCGGACAGCCCCGATTGTTTACAGAAATAAAAAATGCAGATGAGGAATCACAATTTACGGCCAATATAAAAAACATAGCCATAGAAGTCCTTGTAGCGGCTGTACATTTCAGCTTCATGTCGCTGGTTGGCAATCAGGTTCTCGGCTGTCTTGTTGCCGGGGTACTTTTTCAAAAATTCGGCCTGTGCCTGAATTTGCGGCACATAAAAATGATAGGTCCAACAGTTTTCGGGCAGAATAAAGCTAGCCGTTGGAATAAATCCGGCCTCCTGCAGTTGGGCAAGCTTGACGGGAATGGTATCGATTTCCGGATAGGCTTCTTTCCAATATGCATGGATCTCCTCCGGACGTTCCGCGGTAAACCATGAGGCTTCAGTAACGGCCAGGTAGCCACCTGGTTTTAGCAAGCGCTGCCACTCGTGCAAGCCACGCTGGAAGCCGATATTATAAATGGCCCCCTCGGACCAAATCACATCCAGTTCATTTTCCCCGAAAGGGAGCGCTGCCATGTCACCCACCACACCCTTCACCCGCGCATGCAGCCCGAGTTCGGCCGCCTGGGTGTTAAACAATTCAATGAAGCGCGGAAACAGATCAATGCCGGTTATTTTCGCCGGCGAATGTTGCCCCAGCAGCATGGTTTGCCCACCGGTTCCGCAACCCACATCCGCAAGCTGCGATTCTTCCGTTAAATGGCCAATAAAATCCAGGGCTTTCAGCGTCATTTCCGGACTTCCCGGGCCCTGGCGCTTCATGCCCGAAAAATATTCACAGATCAGATTGATATCAAAGTCGTGAATGGATGTGTTCTCGTCGTTCATAAATATTTCATTAAATAATTTCATTTGGATCACACAGGCACTGCCAGTCCTCGCTGTCAGCGTACCTCTTCAAAGTCCTCCTTCCCGGCACCACAGAGCGGACAGGTCCAGTCGTCAGGCAATTCCGCAAAGGGAATTTCTTCCACGGCATCGTCATAAATGTAACCGCAAACGATGCATTTGTAACGTTTTTGTCCGGCCTTTGGACCGCCTGTATCCATCGCTTCTTTCCGGATAAAGGTTGGTGCGTTTTTCGGCGAAAGCCCGTTCTTAACGGCACGGTAATACTCGTACGTCAGCACTTCCTTTGAGGGATCGATCATTTCCGTACGAACCAGCTCACCAATGAACATCAGATGTGTCCCCACGTCCAGAGTTTCCTGTACCCTGCACTCAAACCAGGCTACGCAATCATCGAGAACCACCGGAACGCCCGTTTCTCCGTAAATAACCGAAGATCCCGCCATCTTGTCGAATTCCCGGCCACTTTTAAATCCAAACTTACCCATCGTTTCAGCCGAAGTTTGCTGATTCAGAATAGAAACAGAAAAGGCAGCGTGATCCTGGATTAATTGTGCCGTAAAATTATTTTTGTTGCAGCACGTGGCAAATTTGGCGGGCTCTGACGAAACCTGAAACACGGTGTTTGAAATAAAACCATTGCCCCGTTGGCGGTTGCCGGAGCTGACTATATAAAGTCCGTATGAGATTTTATAAAGCGTTTCGGGATTGATCATAAGTTCCTTGATTTTTTCGTGCCGTTCCATATGCTAAAGTACACAAAATACAGAACCACCGCATTACCCAAGAAAATTTTCGGCTCGCGTAAAAACTGATGATTATTTGATTATTTTGTAATCACTTTAATGATCATATTCTAATCAACTCCCATGTTTCAACTGGCTCATTCTTATTACAGTCTGCGTTACGGCGTTCTTTCTCCCGAACGGCTTGTGGAGCTGGCCGTGGAAAGAGGTTGGAACGCCCTGGCTCTGACCGACATCAACAGTACGCAGGGCGTACCGGATTTCATGAAGGCCTGCTGGGAGCGTGGCATAAAGCCCCTGGCGGGCATCGAATTCCGCAACGGCGATGAATGGCTGTACACCGGTCTGGCCCGCAACCATCAAGGTTTATACGAACTTAACGAATATCTCACAGAACATAATTTCAGCAAAAAGCCCTTCCCTCCTGTGCCCCCGGCTTTTGCAAATGCCCTGCTGATTTTTCCGTTTACCCTTTCGGGGAAGGATACACTCCCGGAGCACCAGTATATAGCCGTGCCGGTGAATATGCTGACGAAGCTCCGCGTGCAGCGGGCCGCCCCGCCACCCGAAAAATGGATCGCCCAGCTGCCGCTTACTTTCGAAGATCGTGAAGGATTTTTGTTGCACATGAACCTGCGAGCCATTGACCACAACACCCTGATCACTAAGCTGGAGCCCGCCATGCTGGCGGATGTCGATGAGTTTCCCTGCCATCCCGCGGAAGCGGAAAAACGCTTTGAGGCGTTTCCGGAATTGATCGGAAATACCCGACAACTAGCCGAAGCCTGCCATCTGGTGATGGATCTGAAAAAAATTAAGAACCGCAAAACTTTTACCGGCAGTCGTTCCGACGATAAAATCCTGCTGGAAAAACTTGCCCTTGACGGACTAAAATACCGTTACGGGAAAAAAAACGCCGAGGCGCAAAAGCGGGTGGCGCATGAACTTGAAATTATCGACCGCCTGGGCTTTTCAGCGTATTTTCTGATCACCTGGGACATCATCCGCTACAGCATGGCGCGCGGTTTCTATCACGTAGGACGCGGCAGCGGCGCCAATTCCATCGTGGCCTACTGCCTGCGCATTACCGATGTGGATCCCATCGAACTGGACCTCTATTTCGAGCGTTTCCTGAACCCCAAGCGCTCATCACCGCCCGATTTCGACATTGACTATTCCTGGAAGGAGCGCGACGAGGTGCTTGATTATATTTTCAAACGCTACGGTACGCGCTATACCTCACTGCTGGGGGCCACCTCCACCTTTCGGGATAAATCCACCTACCGGGAATTGGGCAAGGTGTACGGACTGCCCAAAGAAGAAATTGATGAACTCACGGAACATCCCGAGCGCTGTGCCGCGCAGGATCCGGTATGCCGGAAAATTCACGCGCTGGCACAAAAGATGGCCGATTTTCCGAATGTACGCTCCATTCACGCCGGCGGAGTGTTGATATCGGAGGAGCCCATTACGTTCTATTCCGCACTGGACCTGCCGCCCAAAGGGTTTCCGGTAACACAGTGGGATATGTATGTGGCGGAGGAAATCGGCTACGAAAAGCTGGATATCCTCAGCCAGCGCGGCATTGGTCACATCAAGGAGTGTGCGGAAATTGTTAAGGCCAACCACGGTGTGGATGTTGACGTGCATGACGTGAAACGTTTTAAACAGGACGAAAAGGTCCGACAAATGCTGCGTTCGGGCGAAACCCTGGGATGCTTCTACATTGAAAGCCCGGCCATGCGCAGCCTGATTCGCAAGTTGCGCTGCGAAGATTACCGCACCCTGGTGGCGGCCAGCTCCATCATACGCCCGGGCGTGGCACGCTCCGGCATGATGCGCGAATACATTTACCGGTTTCACCACCCCAGCCAATTCCAATACCTGCACCCGGTGATGAAAGAGCAGCTGGGAGAAACCTTCGGCGTAATGGTGTACCAGGAAGATGTGCTTAAAGTCTGCCATCATTTTGCCGGCCTCGACCTGGCCGATGCCGACGTGCTGCGACGGGCCATGAGCGGGAAATTTAGAGGACGTAAGGAATTCCAGCGGATCGTGGACAAATTTTTCAGCAACTGCCGTGAACGCGGCTACCCCGAAGAAACCATCAACGAAGTCTGGCGGCAGATTGACTCCTTTGCCGGTTATTCTTTCTCCAAAGCCCATTCCGCCAGCTACGCCGTAGAATCCTACCAGAGCCTCTACCTGAAAGCCTACTACCCCATCGATTTTATGGTGGCGGTCATCAATAACTTTGGCGGCTTTTACCGTTCCTGGGTGTATTTTAACGAGGCGCGCCGCTGGGGCGGGAAGATTTTGCTGCCCTGTGTAAACCACAGCGACTTCAACACCCGCGTCCGCGGAAGCGATATCTACATTGGTTTTACACACATTGCCAAGCTGGAGCAGAACATCATGAAGGCCTTGCTACAGGAGCGCGAACAAAACGGCGCCTTTGAATCGCTGGAGGATCTGATCCAACGGGTCGACATCCAAATGGAGCAGGTGTTCCTGCTGGTGAAGTGCGGTGCGCTTCGGTTTACGGGCCTTTCGAAGGGACAACTGCTCTGGCAGCTCTACCTGCACCTGGCCAAACGTAAACCCAATGCACATGTGCAGACGCTTTTTACCACGCCCGCGCGGACGTATACGCTGCCGCAACTGCTGCATCATCCACTGGAAGATGCCTACGACGAGATCGAATTGCTGGGCTTCCCCGTGAGTTGTACCTGGTTTGATCTGCTGAAAACCGCATTCCGGGGCGATATCCCCGCCAAGGAACTAAACCTTCACATAGGCAAAACCGTGCGCATGGTGGGCCACCTGGTTACGCTGAAGTACATACGCACCGCGAAAAAAGAGCTGATGCTCTTCGGCACTTTTGTGGATGTGAACGGCGACCATTTCGACACGGTACACTTTCCGGATAGCCTGAAAAGTTACCCCTTCCGCGGAAGCGGCACCTACCTGATCCTCGGAAAAATTACGGAAGAATTTGGCTACGCCTCGCTGCAGGCCGAAAAGCTGGCGCGGCTGCCGCTCCAACCCGACCCGAGAAATTAGGGAATAGGGGGAAATGGAGGGGGTGGTAATATGCTAATGTGCTAATTAAAAAGCATTGTGTTCCTTTGTGATATGTATTTAAAATAGATGCCGAAACAAGTTCGGCATGACCGCTCCGGGCAAGGGTACTTCATCTCTCTACGTCTCTCCGTCTCTCCATCTCTTCGTTCCTTCGTTCCTTCGTTCCATTTTTCCCTATTCCCTATTCCCTATTCCCTATTCCCTATTCCCTATTCCTTGTTCCCCATTCCCTGTCTTTTCTACAATTCTTTCAAGTCTGCAGATCACTTCTTCCTTCCCCAGCAGGGCCAGCATGGAGATAAGATCGGGACCCATGGACGAGCCGACCATGCAGAGGCGCAGCACGTTCATCACCTGGCCCATGTTGAGATTGTTGTCGTGGATGTAGCCTTTCACCAGCGTTTCGAGCGATTCGCGGGTAAACGATTCCATTGTGGAAAACAGGCCGGCCAGGTTTTTCAGGATATCCGGCATTTCGGGCGACCAGCGTTTTTTGATGATCTGCTCATCGTAGCTTTCGGGGGCCACAAACAGGAACCACGACTGATCCCACATTTCAGCGATGAAATGAACGCGTTCTTTAATCATCGGAATCACCTGACTGACGTAGGATTCGCAAACATCGATGTTTTTTTCCTTCAGGATAGGGAGAAATAGTTGAGCAAGTTCCTCGTCAGATTTTTTGATCAGGTATTGATGGTTGAACCACCTTGCCTTTTCCAGATCGAACTTGGAGCCGGCTTTGCCAACGCGTTCGAGGGAAAAAGCCTGAATGAGTTCATCCATGGAAAAGAGTTCCTGTTCCGTTCCCGGGTTCCAGCCCAGGAAGGCCAGCATGTTGATGAAGGCTTCGGGAAAGTAGCCCGATTCGCGGTATCCGGACGAAATCTCGCCGGATTTCGGATCGGTCCAGCGAAGCGGAAAAACCGGAAAACCGAGGCGGTCGCCATCACGTTTGCTGAGTTTGCCGTTACCATCGGGTTTCAGCAGAAGGGGCAAATGGGCGAACTGCGGCATGGTATCTTCCCAGCCAAAGAATTTATAGAGCAGTACGTGCATAGGCGCTGAGGGAAGCCATTCCTCGCCACGGATCACGTGAGAGATTTCCATCAGGTGATCGTCGACCACATTCGCCAGGTGATACGTGGGCATGCCGTCGGATTTGTACAGCACCTTGTCGTCAAGCTGTGCGCAGTCAACCTTCACCGTACCTCGGATCAGATCCTCCACGATCACGTGACCGTCTTCGGGAATCAGGATGCGGATCACGTAGTGATCGCCGCGTTCCAGGCGGGCTTTCACTTCCTCCGCCGAAAGGCTCAGCGAATTGCAGAGCTGTTTGCGGGTGGCCGCACTGTAGACAAAGGTCTTTTTCTGCGCCTCGGCCTCTTTGCGCAGGGCTTCCAGCGCCTCAGGGGTATCGAACGCATAGTAGGCGTGGCCTTTCTGCAGCAGGTCGTCGGCGTATTGCTTGTACATGGCCTTGCGTTCCGACTGACGATAGGGCGCATGAGGGCCGCCGTTTTCAACGCCTTCGTCGAACTGAATTCCGCACCAGGCAAGGGATTCAATAATATATTCTTCAGCGCCCGGAACAAAGCGGGTCTGGTCGGTATCCTCAATACGCAGGATCATTTTCCCGCCCAGTTTGCGGGCAAAAAGATAGTTGTACAAGGCGGTACGAACACCACCAATGTGCAGGGGTCCGGTAGGACTGGGGGCAAAGCGCACCCGGATTTCGCTGGAGGCCATGAAATAAAATTTTTGCAAAGGTAGGATTTTCGGGGGGATTTGCGCCGGCGAGCCACGGCGTATCGCCCAGTGGGTCGATTTTTTTTTGCCGGCTAAAAATAAATTACTATATTTGCAGTCCTTTTTTAAGGCTGTTTCATTGTTTCATGGGAGTTTAGCTCAGCTGGTTCAGAGCACCTGCCTTACAAGCAGGGGGTCACTGGTTCGAACCCAGTAATTCCCACCAAGAAGTCAAAGGACTTCTTTTTTTTTACGAGGGACGTTAGCTCAGCTGGTTCAGAGCGCATGCCTCACACGTATGAGGTCACTGGTTCGAATCCAGTACGTCCCACAAGAAAAAAGCCCGGAAGTGTAATGCTTCCGGGTTTATTATTTTTATAAAAGGAGGTAAACAGAAACGCCCTTCTCCGCCTTCTACAGGCCAAGACCGGGGAACAAAACACTTGGCAATCGATTCGCTATCCATAACCGCCCATCGACACGTGGGGGCTGTTTCACTTAGCTATTGGGCTGCGCATAAGAACCGCCCTTCGGACAAGCTCTGCCTCTCTTCGCCTGGCCAAAACGGTGCGTGACGAACCGCCCTTCGACAAGCTCAGGGACCGCTTGTTTCGAACAATAGAGAGAGGCTTTCAAGCTCAGCCGCGCTTCGCCTGGCCAAAGGGGTGCGTGACGAACCGCCCCTCGACAAGCTCGGGGACCGGAATGCCAGTTATAACAATATGGCTTCGACAAGCTCAGCCGCGCTTCGAGCCATGGTGCAGCAAGTTGTAATGAACTTATGGTTCATTTCGTTTTCCCAAACTGAGTGCACCTTTTGAAAGGGCAGAAAGTTGTTTGGCGGGATGATTTATTAGTGCCTCCCATTTCTTTCGGCCCAGGACCTACCCTTGTTTTTCTCGTTGAAATGTCTTGTCCATCCCTACCGAACTCGTCACAGTATGCCAATTTTAAAGGATCTCGATCCTTGTCTCAGATCCGCCTCAAAGCATATAATGGCTGAGCTTGTCGAAGCCATCCCATAAAACACGCGTAATCCGGTCCCCGAGCTTGTCGAGGGGCGATTCGGCTTGCCCACGGAAAATCGTGAAAAAGGTGGACAATCGGTGTACAAAAAATAAAAAAGGTGCTAAAATCAGCACCTTTTGTGTAAACCTGGTCGGGATGAGAAGACTCGAACTTCCGACCCCCACGTCCCGAACGTGGTACGCTA